>JAFWCP010000288.1 GCA_017536845.1 Solobacterium sp.
GCGCAGCCAGGGCTTAAAGCCCAGGACCATCGTCGAATATACAAGAGAACCCTACGTATTTGATCCCGGCAATGTCCGGGTGACCTTTGACTATGATATCCGCACCGGATTGAGCAGCACGGCCTTCCTGAAAAAGAAATGCCCTTTGATCAGCGCCGGTGAACCGGTGATCATCCTGGAGGTCAAATGGGATGCCTTCCTGCCGGATATCATCCGCGATGCGGTCATGACCCCCGGCATCCGGGCCGAAGCCTTTTCCAAATACGCGCAGTGCCGCATCTATGATTAAGGAGAGAAAACCATGAGTTTCGAAGATATTTTCAAATCAAACTTTCTTGAGAATGTAACTGCCGTCAGCCTGTCTGACATGGTGCTGGCCCTTGTACTGGCCTTCCTGCTGGGGCTGTTCATCTATTATGTATACAGGAAGACCTACAGCGGCGTCATGTACTCGACAAGCTTCGGGGTGACGCTGATTGCCCTGGTCATGATCACCACCCTGGTCATCCTGGCCGTCACGTCCAACGTCGTCCTGTCGCTGGGCATGGTCGGCGCCCTTTCCATCGTCCGCTTCCGCACTGCCATCAAAGAGCCGCTGGACATTGCCTTCCTGTTCTGGTCAATCGCCGCCGGCATCGTCCTGGCAGCCGGGCTGATTCCCCTGGCGGTTTTCGGATCGGTCATCATCGGCCTGACGCTGCTGGTCTTTGTCAACCGGAAGACATCCGTCAATCCCTACATCGTCGTCATCCGCTGCGACCATGCCGAACACGAAAGAAAGGCGATGGAACTGCTGAACGGGAAAACCGAACGCTGCGTGGTCAAGTCCAAGACAGCCACCAAAGGCAGCATCGAGCTCAACCTGGAAGTGCGGCTGCGCGATGACAATACCGAATTCATCAATGAGCTGGCAGCCATGAAAGGCGTCAGCAGTGCCGTCCTTGTCAGCTACAACGGCGATTATATGGGCTGACCATGGCAGGGCATAAAAGAACAGATGTGATCTGTCTGGCTGCCGCCTTTCTGGCGGTGGTGCTGACGGTGCTGTTTATCAACGGCAAGGCCCTTGGCTTAAAGCCGATGTATGAAGAACAGCCCGACGAACTGGCAGATTCACCATACTTTCCCGCTGCCGATATCTCCCGCCGCTGGCAGGGTGAAGCGGCCACGGACATTCAGTTAAGCGACAAAGGCGTCAAGGTCAGCGGCAGCGGGGTGTATGTCCTGGATGACGATATCCATATCACCCGCTCCGGCATCTACCGGATCGCCGGGATCTATACAAAAGGTGCCGTGGTTGTTGATGCCGATGCCTATGCGGTCGTCCGGCTGGTGCTGGACAATGCGGATATCACCTGCGCCGATGATGCCTGCATCCGCATCGAGCAGGCTGACAAAACCATCATCAGCCTGGCGGACAACAGCATCAGCACCCTTTACAGCAATGTGTATGAAAGCCATTCCGGCGGCATTGACGCGGCCCTGTTTGCCCGCGATGACCTGACCATCAACGGCGAGGGCACATTGCGCATCGAATCCCTGCGGGGCCATGGCATCAAGGCCAATGACGACCTCGTCATCACCGGCGGCAATATTGAAATCTCATCGCGGCTGGACGGCATCCATGCCCATGATTCTTTCCGCTTTGCCCGTGCCGGCCTTACCGCAGAAGCCGGTGATGAAGGCATCGCCGTCAGCGGGGAAGAAGGATATTTCTACCTGCATTCCGGACATCTTGAAATCGATGCGGTCGATGACGGCATCCATACGGCTGGCAGGCTTGAAATTGACGGCGGAACCATTACGATGGAAGCCGGCGATGACGGCCTGCATGCGGATACGGCCGTGATCGTAAACGATGGTGAGATTGATATCAGAGAGTGCCACGAAGGGATTGAAGCCCCGGCCATTGAAGTCCATGGCGGCAGCCTTGCCATTGTCCCCTATGATGACGGCATGAATGCCAATAACGGCGCCGGCGTCATCGCCATCGGCGGTCTGAGTAATACGGATTCTGAAAGAACCATGCCGTATATCCTGATCGAAGGCGGCGACATCACCATTGCAAATGACAACGCCTATAACGCCGACGGCCTGGATTCCAACGGCGACCTGTTCATTCACGGCGGCAGCCTCCGCATCTTCCTGAACCAGTCCGGCCAGAACGCCGTCTTTGACTACGGCTATGAATTCGGCGGCCGGGCGGTCATCGACGGGGGAACCCTGATCGGCGCCGCTTCCCTGGCTGACCCGGAAACCTTCGGCTTCCAGTCCCGCCAGGCCTCGCTGCTGTATACCGTAAGCGAAGGTGTCAGAGCAGGCTCTCCAATCGCTTTGAAAGATGAAAATGACAGCATCCTGCTGGAAGAAACTGTTCCCTGTGACGTTTCCCTCCTGCTGCTCAGC
>JAFWCP010000289.1 GCA_017536845.1 Solobacterium sp.
AGCGGATAGCGGCATAGAAAAGCTGGTGAAGATTCGTCCTTGTTGATGAATCGGGGTGATTGTTCGTATCTGCACTTGACATTTGCATCCTCCTTTCTATGCAGAAGTCCGCAGGTGAATGCGGAAGAAAGAAGAAACAACTGTTCAAGGACCGTGTATGAAGATAACTCGAAACATATTGATAACCTCCTCACCCTTCTTTATTTCCAGAAAATCTTCAGAATACCCAAACTTTTTTTAAATATTCGCTGAAACACAAAGAAATTCAGAATAATTATGAAAAGTTTTTCATTTCAACCTGTATGGCTTGAAAACAGCTGTGTTTTTCGGAACCTGGACGGAACAGGCTGATACAAAAAACGGATGCAGGATCAGAAGATCCATGCAATCCGTTTCTCTCTTGCGGCAATGCGAAGCTGTCATTCTGTCAGAGAAGTTTGTTCAGATCGAAGCTCGTCTGTCTGGCTTTTGCGGCTGCAACTGCCGGATCAATGGACGGGAGAAATTCCTTTAAGAAAGCAATGGTATTCTCTTTTTCAGAAAGATCGTTTTCCAGACCGGAGACATTCTGTTCCAATCTGGAAATGGTTTCGTCCTTCTTTGAAGCACTCTGCTTCAGCTCAGAAAGTCTCTTTTCCACTTCGTTCCTGCTGTTCACTGCTTCAATGAACATTTCTGCAAATGAGGTTTGTTCCATGATGCTTTGTTTTCCTCCTTCCGTTCGGTTGCCGGCTCAGGTCACTTCAGAGAGACTGGTTCATCACCGGCACGCTCGTCCTTCTGAACCTGAGCAGATGTCTGAGGTATCCATGAACATTCTGAATGCCTGCATTGATATTTCAAGATCATCTTCAGGAATGATGCCATCCTGCAAAAATCTAAATCCCAATCAACTGTTATCCGTACGTGCCGAATTGAAATGGATGCCGGAATTCAGAAGACTTCGGCCGGAAACATGAGGATACACGGCGGCATCTGTGCATGTTGTGCCGGGCTGCCGTGCATCTTGTTTCCGACCTCTTTTTTTCTTTTCCATGATTCGCTAAGATGTTCGTGCAAGGAGGAAGACGCATGAAATTCCGTATCGCCGTTTCGCAGGAAACATATGATGATGTCAAAGAATATCTGGAAGCACATGGTGTGGAAACAGATGACCAGGCGGAATACATGATCACGGAAACTTCTCGTTATCCTGTCTTTCTCTCCGTACGCGATGCCGGCCGGCGTCAGATTCGTTTATCCGCACAGGAAGTGATCTTTATCGAAGCATTTGGAAAGGATATCGAAATCCACACTGACCAGGATATCTTCTATGCTGTTGACCGGATGTACCAGCTGGAACAGATGCTGGATCCGCAGGAATTCCTGCGGATAAGCAAATCGGTCATCATCTCAAAGAAACACGTCAGGAAAATCCGTCCGTCCCTGTCCATGAAATTCATCCTGACCATGACGGACGGCACCCTGGTAGATGTTACAAGAAGCTACTGCAGCGAATTCCGCCGGTTCTTCGGCATTTAGAAAGGACAGTTATATGAACAATTCATCATTGCTGTACTGCCTGCTCGCGCTGGCGGCAGTGATCATACTTATCAGCGTAATTGCCTATAACAGGCATATGGATAAAGTGACAAAAGGAGAAGTGAGGGATACCCACAGTTCCATTCCTGAGCCTAAAGATACCGTGAATGCCGTCTACAGGATTCTGCTCATGGTGGTTGTCATCCTGAGCTTCATCACCCTCAGCACCCTGACCGGCACCGTATCCTCCCTTCAGCATTCCCTGGAAAGGCTCAGCAATACGCAGAACAGCCTGAACCGGGAGATCACAGCTCTCAAGGAACAGCTGAAACAGGATCAATCCGTCATCTCCGATTTCTCATGGAAAATATTAAGGATGAACCATGCGGAAAGGACTGCACAGGTTGAGTTCAGGGTCAGCCTGAAAGAATATGCGGAAAATGCCTATGTGGCAGTCATCCTCAATGATTATGAACAGGCTCTGCAGCGCACATCATCATCCGGAATATGGAGCGGTGAATGCATGCTTGACCTGTTTGCGGACTATGCAAAGGCCCAGATCAGGATTTCCCAGGACGGGAATTCCGCCAATGAAGACGTTGACTTCCCGGAAACCCTCTTCAGTGAAGTCCTGCCGATGCCTTCTTATGAATGTTCATTTACATCGGATGTTTCTTTCGGACAACTGAAGTATGATGGCTCCTATACCCTGTCTGCCGATCATCTCGATGACATTGAATCCGTAACCGTTGCCTACCTTTCCGACGGCACAGAGCTGAAAACAAAGGATATCACAAAGGAAACACTGAATCACGAGACCATCACCCTGGAAAAGGGCCTGAAGCTGGGAAAAGACCTGACCTTCAGAACAACAACCGTCACAAAGAGCGGTTTCAAGATCATTGAGCAGATGACCATGATCTATAAAGCTGTGCCGGAATTTGAAGACCAGGATTCTCTGATGATTACTGACCTGAATGACGTTGTCATCTGGAAAGATCACAATTGATCATGAAGTAAAGAAAAAGCACATGATGTGCTGTCTGTTTATGGACAGGTTCATCATGTGCTTTTCAGAGAAAGGATGGAAATGGGTTTGGATCAATGCAGGCTCCAGGCTGCGAAGAAGCCGCCGCGGACAGCTTCGCCTACCTGGCCGACACCTGTGCAGTCACCGACAACGGCAGTGGTCGGATACTTCACGCAGATGTCTTCAACAATCTTGTTGTTGGGCTTCATGCCGAAGGCTGCGATAATAGTATCGGCTTCAATGGTCTGTTCGCCCTCAGCTGTCTGAACGACAACGCCGGTTTCTGTGATCTTGAGGATCTTTGTCGATGTCAGCTGTCTGACGTGGTTGTCACGCAGACGGAACAGCAGCGGGTTGCGGTTGTCCAGAAGGGCGGTCGGGCACAGTTCCTGCAGCATTTCGACAATGGTCACATCCTTGTCTTCCATGGCCAGGTCAAGCGCCGCTTCGCAGCCGCTGACGCCGCCGCCGGCGACAACGATCTTGTTTCCCTTGATCTTTTCCGGATGCAGGTGGGCGTCGCAGACTTCCACCGCATTTTCAATGCCGGGGATCGGCGGGATGGCCGGGACAGCGCCCAGTGCCAGGATGATCCTGTCAGCTTCGGCCAGCTCGGGCGAATCGGGCGTGATTTCCTTGTTCAGCACAACCTTGACGCCGTTCTTGGCAATCTGGCACTTTTCATACTCGACGAATTCTCTGAGGTGCTTTTTGAACACCGGCTGCGATGCTGCAACAAGCTGGCCGCCAAGGACATCCGCCTTGTCATACAGGGTGACGTCATGGCCCTGGGCTGCTGCGACTCTTGCCGCTTCCAGGCCGCCCGGGCCGGCGCCGATGACGGCAACCTTCTTCGGGTTCTGTGTCTTTGTGAGGATGTATTCCTTCTCATGGACCGCCTGCGGGTTGATGGCACAGCTGATGGCTCTGTTCTGGTACAGCCTGCCGACGCAGATCTGGTTGCAGAAAAGGCACGGCCGGACATCTTCTTCATGGCCTTCGAGGATCTTGTTGGGCATATCCGGATCCGCAATCAATGCACGGCCGAACATGGCAAAGTCAATCTTTCCTTCCGCCAGTGCCTTTTCGGCGGATGCGGGTGTATGGGTGCCGGAGTTCAGGACGATGACGCCGCAGGCTTCCTTGATCTTTGCCGCGTAGTCAGCCATCGAGGAATCGCCCTGGTAGATGGACGGGCAGACCCACTGCTTGTCTTCATAGGCACCGACGTCAATGTCAAAGGCGTCGACGCCGAGATTCTTCATGTAGTTGATGACTTCGATGGATTCTTCCAGGGTACGGCCGCCTTCAAAATCATGGGTTGCGGCAATACGCATCAGGATCGGCATATCCGGGCCGACCTGGGAACGGATGCCTTCATAGATTTCCTTGCAGATACGCATTCTGTTTTCGAAGCTTCCGCCGTATTCATCGGTACGCTTGTTCCAGATCGGGGTGATGAACTGGTCCAGGATATAACCGGCATGGGCATGGATCTCTACTGCGTCAGCTTCGGCCAGTTTGGCTCTGGCAGCGGCTCTGGTAAAACAGCCGACCATGTCATGGATTTCCTCAACCGTAAAGGCACGGCAGAGCCTGTCCGGGAAATAGAAGGAAGGCACTTCCGAAGCGGAGACCATCTGGTCATCCGAGAACGGGAAGGCATTTCTGCCCAGGCCGCAGCCTAACTGGATGCAGACCTTGGCGCCTTCGGCATGCATGGCTTCCACCAGGGTGGACCAGCCTTTCATCTGTTCATCGGTATCAGCGGTGGTGATGTAGTTGATCCAGGGGTCTGTCTTGTTGGTGACATACTGGACTTCGGTGATGACCATGCCGACGCCGCCGCGGGCTCTGGCGCGGAAGTATTCAAGCTGGTTGGAAGATACGGAACCGTCGTGGTTCTCCGAGAAGGTGCCCATCGGGCTCATGACGATACGGTTTTTCAGGGCAAGCTTGCCGATTCTGCCGTAGGAATAAAGGTGCGGATACTTTTCAGGTACCATAATGATCATTCTCCTTTCAGGCCGGGACACTTGTTTGTCCGGCTGTCCTCTTTTATGTAAAATGATTATAGAATGTAAGAACGGGAAATGTCTTTGGTCACATGACCAAACTTTCACAAAGCAAAGTGTGCAGAATGCACACAGGAGGAAAGCATGAATCAGAAAGATTTCGCGGAGGGAAAACAGCGGCTGCTGAACTGCCTTCTCCGTCAGGAAGAGGTCAGCGTCCTGATCCATGAGGCGGCCATGGTCTTTGCCGCGCCGATTATCCTTACAACCACGGATTACCGGGTCATCGTCATGGATGATGCCGGCTTATGCTTCAGTGACCCGGTATGGCAGACGGCGTATGATACGGGCTACTGCGGCTCTGACAGCATCTACCTGTTTGAATCAGAAGGCATTACGCACGATGTCCTGACGGCTGAAAAGGCCTATATCCTGGAAACCGGGGTAGGCCAGAAGATTCCCCGCATCCTGGACAAGGCCCTGGTCAACGGTGTCCCTGCTGCCTATATCGGCATCTTCCAGGTCAGCCGTCCCTTTACCGCAGAAGATCTGGAGCTGGCGGAATTCCTCTGCCAGGTGCTGGGGGTGATGCTGAAACCGAATGACAGGATGCACGGGAAAGGGGAGATCCATGAATCCATCCTGGAAGACCTCTTAAAACGCACCCTGACATCTTCAACCGTGCTCAATGACCGCCTGCGCACCGCCGGCTGGACTGTCAAACCGGTTTTCCGCTGCGTGCTGCTGACCCCGGCCCGCCGCTCAGCCGGTATTGACAATGCCGCCTTCCTTGCCACCCTGCTGAAAAGGGAGATCCCCTGCTGCCAGGCAGTCATGGTGGAAGAAGGGATGCTGGTGCTGCTGAATTTCTCCGAAGAAGAAAACCCGCAGCCCGCCATGGATGTGCTCAGCCGCATCCTTGACCAATATGATCTCTATGCCTTTATCTCCCTGGATTTCCGCAGCCTGGTGCATCTGCCTGACTATTACGAATCATGCCGCACGGTGTTCCGGATTGCCCGTGAAAAGCACTGGAACCGACGGGAGTGCCGCTTTGATGATGTTGTCTTCACCGCCCTGGCGGATGCGCTTACGAAAGAGCAGAAACGTACCTTTGCCCAGTCGGAATACAAGAAGCTGCGGGCATGGGATGAAGCCCATCACACCGATTACTGCCGGACGCTGAATACCTACATTGAACTGGGCTGTTCGGTGACCCGCTCGGCCCATCAGCTGTACATTCACCGCAACACGATGACCAAGCGGCTGGAAAGAATCAGTGAAATCAGCGGCCTGGACATCCTTGACGGCCGGCAGCTGTTCCACTTCTTCATGACGGCCAGGATGCTCAGGAAGGATGATGAGAAGCAGGAATGAAAAGAGCATGGCTCATCCCAACGGTACTCAAATAACGAAACCGGTTTACAAGCCTGATCGACGTTATCTCATTTTCCTGCATTCATTTCCCTCCTCAGCATGCCACAAATCTCCCGATAGCCCTGACAGCTGTCTGCGTACAAGAAGTATTCTGAAAAAGTCAAACCTTTGTTGAAAGATTACATATAAGATCCCCTGAAAACTGTCAGAATTCCGGAAAAACAGCCATTTTGAAAGAAATTCATCATGTATAATAAAATCGGTCACGAATGATATTGATCTTTGCCTCAATGCCTCTAATATTCGGGGTATGGAGGTAAATCAAATGAGCGATTCTAAGAAGAAAGCCGGTTCTGCAGCGGTAAACCGTGAGCAGAAAGACCGGTTATTCCGACTGATCTTCGGCAGTGCCGAACACAAAGACTGGCTTCTCAGCCTTTACAACGCGCTGAATGGATCTGATTATTCAGATCCCGATCAGCTGGTGATCAATACGCTGAAGAATACAGTGTATCTGGGCATGAAGAATGATGTTTCCTTCCTGATCAACGATACCCTGAATCTCTATGAACAGCAGTCTTCCTTTAACCCCAACATGCCTTTGAGAAGTTTTATGTATCTGAGCAATCTGTATTCCGGATACGTTGATCAGGAAGGCATTGACCTGTACAGGTCAGCGTTGGCAAAGGTACCGACTCCCTATTGTGTCTGCTTCTATAACGGCTTAGCGGCGCGGCCGGAAGAGGAGACGCTGAAACTGTCTGACATGTTCACAAAGCCTTACAAGGGTGAAAGCATGGTTGAGCTTGTCGTGAAGATGATCAACATCAATTATGGCAGGAATATGAAGCTTCTGAATGCCTGTCGGCCCTTGCTGGATTATTCACTCTATGTGAAAATGGTGCGGGAAAACGTCAAGAACGGGATGGCGCTGGAAAAGGCGGTAGACCAGGCGATTGACGCGATGCCCGCAGACTCTGTGATCAGTTCATATCTGAAGAATCACAGAGCGGAGGTAAAAAACGTGAGTATCTTCGAATACAATGAGGCCGAGCATCTTCGCAATACATATGAAGACGGCTATGACGAAGGCGTGAATTATGGCTTAAAAGAAGGCATCAAAGTGACGATTGAAC
>JAFWCP010000290.1 GCA_017536845.1 Solobacterium sp.
TCCTTCCGTATTTTCCTTTGTCCAGGTGATCTGATCCTCCATGATGCAAAGGTCGGTGCGCAAGCCTGTAATCCATGCTTCCTGAATGGCTTCTGCCAGTTCCTGTGATTCTGCCGCAATACGAAGGGAGAGCTTTTCCCGTCTTGCGCCATGGGATACCAGGAATACGGAAGCACCTGGTTTATCGACATAAGCATACTGACCATCTGTTTCACTTAAGACATCCCAGAGGTCACGGTATTCCGGAAAGGCCGGCAGTCTGACAGGACTCTGGACACAGTAGTCCAGCAGGCTGCCGTATTCCTCTGATGTTGCATCCATGGCAGCGCGGTAATATCCGGAAGGTGCATAGCGCAGAATCTCATCGTAGGATGCCTGGTCAATGGTGATTTCCAGGCTCTGTTCTGCCGGCGGCAGGCTTTCTGCTGCTGCTTCTCCGATTTCGGGTATGTTGACAATGCCTTCAAACAGCAGGCAGCCGGAACCGGTGACGGCAGTCAGGAACGGTTTGTTGAAAACGATCTTTGTCTGCAGGATCGGGGCCAGGCCCATGGCGCCGAGCTCATTGGTAAATGCTGCACCTTGAACGCCTTCTTCATCCACGGTAAGGGTCGCGCTGTGCTGTACTTCTGTAACATATGTCGGTGCATCCGTCAAAGGCTCAAAATCCGCAAGATCCCGGTCAAAGACGGCGTGAATGCCCATCTGCTCAAGAACCTGTTTTCCGTCAATGTCGTTATACAGCCGGAAACGGGGCATGGTCAGATCCACATTGAGGAAGGTCGCATTAGAAGCATCACGTAAGAAGGCGGATACTTCCTGATCAACAAGCAGGTCCTGGACGGTGTAACCGTCATCCGGCAGGATCATGACCAGGTCTCTTTTCTGCAGTGATTTGCAAACAGCCGCAAAGTGTTCCCCACGGTAGAAGAGTGCCATGTCATTGATATGCATCATCGGCGTGCTGACATCCCCGGCCGGGCTGTGGAAGATGCCATCTCTTGTTTCTGAAGCATCAAAGGGTGTCTGCCATTTTGCTTCAAAGAATACCGCATTGACAAAGGCCATGACGGTATCAACGGTGGTGTGAATCTCATTCACGGATTCTTCAAGCAGGTTTCCGGTTGCGCTGTTGATCCATTCCTGCAGTTTTTCATCCATCCGGCTGCTGCCCATCTCGCCGTTGTAAGTGCTCAGATACAGGTCCTGGGATAACTGTTCCAGAAGGTCTTTCCGATAGCCGATCCGGTTGTTCAGCCAGAGGGAAGAGAAGACGGAAGAGCGGAAGCGGCGGTCAGAATCGTTGTTGGTTTCATACATGGTCTGCTGTATGGTTTCCAGGGTTGAGAGATCGGTGATGCCAAGCAGTTCCAGCAGTTCCTTTTGAGAGTTATCCTGCGTCAGTTCGCTCATGGCAGAGACTGCCATCCATAAGGAAAGCGGGGAGAATACGCGGTTTTCATTGGTCGCATCAGAGAGAACTGCCAGGGCAGCTTTTTCACTGAAGCGGTCAATTGCTTCCTGAAGTTCCGGATGTTCGAAAAAATAACCATGGTTTTTTTGTGAAGGCAGGGATGCGGCCTTGATTTCAAAGTAATCCTCCGCCTGCAATATTGGCTGCATCACCGGCTGGCTGGTTGGTTCCAGATGCGCCTGTTCGGTTGTTTCCGGGGTTGGCTGGGCAATGACTTCTGTATCCTGTTTCTTCGGCAGGATGTAAAAGGTAAATAATAATACGGCACAGGCAGTCAGGATGATGGTAATGTTTCTTGCGGTATGTCTGGGCCGCAAGGCTTCGCTTTCCATGATAAGGTCTTCATCGACATCGCCGATGGCTTTGTGCAGGTTTTCCGGTTTCATGACAGATATCCCTCCTTTTCCAGTTCCTTTTTCAGATCCTGCCGTATACGGTAGAGAATCTGACGGATGTTGTTTTCCGTCAGTCCGCTGCTGCGGGCCAGGGCTGCATACGAGTCCTGTCGGAAATAACGGCGCAGGAACAGCTGTCTTTCCAGCTTCCTGCGGCTTCTCAGAAAACGGCTGATTTTTGCCGCAAGCTCCTTTGCGGCAAATTCCTTTTCCACTGAGCGGCTGTCGGGAATGCATTCGGCCAGTTCATCCAGCAGGACAGGATTTTTAAAGTCCCGTTTGCCGGCGGCGTTGCGGCGGTACAGGTCAAGCGACGTGTTGCGGCAGATGCGGGCCAGAAACAGACGAAGGACAGACGGCCGCTGCGGCGGCATGCTCTGCCAGGCTTTGAGCCAGGTATCGGAAACACATTCCTCTGCGTCGGCAGAGTTTTCAAGAATGTCGTTGGCGATGGTCTGACAGTAGGCATGGTATTTCAGATCAGTTTCTTTGATGGCTGTTTCATCTCTTTGCCAGTACAGCTCGATAATTTCATGATCTTCCAGCATCTTCAGCAGACTCCTTTCACCATAAAAGACGAAATATCTGTATGGTTATTACAGACGGATTTGCACTTTTCCGTAAATAGTTTACAACACCGGGCCGTAAGAAAAAACAGACTCGTGAGAGTCTGCTATCTGAGCATGATTTTGCCGGCAAGCTTTGAGCCGATTCTGTAGGGCATAGGCCGTAAGTCCTTGTCCGCCTTCTTCAGCATTTCAATGATGTGGATGTGCTGGGGACAATGGCTTTCACAGCGGCCGCAGGCAACGCACTGCGTGGCAAAGCCTGGTTCCTTGCGCATGCCGACGACCTGGAAGTATTCAAACCGGCCGGTATGCCTGTTTTCCATATACATTTCATTCCAGCAGCGGAATGTCTGGGGGATGTCCACGCCGCGCGGGCAGGGCATGCAGTAGCCGCAGGCAGTGCAGGGAACCTTGATCTTTTCATTGATCAGGATTTTGACTTCTTCAATCAGTTCCAGATCTTCCGTGGTAAGGGCTTCGTCTTTCGATGCGGAAAGGGCGTTTTCTTCTACCATCTCAAGGCTGTTCATGCCGGACAGGACGCATGTGACTTCCGGCTGGTCCCATAACCAGCGGAAAGCCAGCTCCGCCGGGTTCCAGTGACTTTCGGCAATTCTTTTCTTTGCCTTTTCCGGCAGCAGGGTGACAAGCTTGCCGCCGCGCAGCGGTTCCATGATGATGACAGGAATGCCGCGTTTAGCGGCTTCCTGCAGGCCGGCCCTTCCGGCCTGGGAATTTTCGTCCATGTAGTTGTACTGGATCTGGCACATGTCCCAGTCATAGTCATTCAGGATCTTCAGGAACATTTCCGTATTGCCGTGGAAGGAGAAGCCGATGTTACGGATGCTGCCATCTTTTTTCTTTGCGTCAATCCATTCCACAATGCCGCGCTTTTTGAGATTGTTCCATGCTTCGATATCGGTAAGCATATGCATCAGGTAATAATCAATGTGGTCTGTCTGCAGTCTTGTTAACTGTTCCTGAAAGTACTTTTCAATGGCAGCGTTGCTTTTGATCATGTACTGCGGCAGCTTGTCAGCGATGTAAACCTGATCACGTAGATCATTGTTCTTTAACACCTTGCCTAAGGCTTCCTCACTGCCGGGGTAAAGTAGGCGGTATCGAAATAGTTGATCCCGAGTTCAACAGCTTTGCAGATCTGTTCCTGGGTTGCTTCAAAATCAATTTCCCTGCCTTTATGGGTCAGGCGCATGCAGCCAAAACCAAGGCATGATATTTTCTGTCCGTATTTATCTTCTCTGTACTTCATAAAAAATCTCCTTAATTCATTATAATATGGCATAAGAAAACCGTGAAGAATTGTACTTCACGGCTTTCAGCTTGATTATAAATATGCACAGATTTGCCGGTTTTGTGCATGATACAGGCTGATTCTTTCATGTTTCCAGGTTCATATTCACCTGGATGCCAAGGAGTTTGGAACTGTCCGCTTCATCCGTAAGGCGGAGGATGAAAGAGGAAACATCATATATACAGGCTTCCTGTTCCGGAAGCCTGTGTATTACTTCATGACGGTTGTTCCGTCTATTTTCTTTTTGTGATCAGCATTGGCCTGATAGGACATCGAATACA
>JAFWCP010000291.1 GCA_017536845.1 Solobacterium sp.
GAGAGAAATCATCGGTACCCTGGATCTTAAGACGATCAACACCGACCGTGATTCCTTCTCGGACCAGGTAATGGCAAAGGCCAGCAAGGATATGGAAAAGCTCGGCATTGAGATCCTGTCCTGCAACATCCAGAATGTCAACGATGAAAACGGCCTGATCAATGACCTCGGTATGGACAATACCTCCAAGATCAAAAAGGATGCGGCCATTGCCAAGGCGGAAGCTGACAGAGATGTAGCCATTGCCAAAGCGGAAGCCGACAAGGCAGCCAACGACGCCAGAGTCGCCGCCCAGACGGAAATTGCCGTCAAGAACAACGAACTGTCGATCAAGCAGAGTGAACTGAAGTCCACCGCCGACAAGGCAAGGGCATATGCGGATGCAGCTTATGAGATCCAGAACCAGGAACAGCAGAAAGCCATCCAGACAGCGACTGTCAATGCCCTGATTGCCAAGGCTGAAAGAGAAGCCGAACTCAAGACGAAGGAAGTCAGCGTCCGCCAGCAGGAGCTTGCCGCCCAGATTGAAAAGAAAGCGGATGCCGACAAATACGCCGCCGCCAAGGCAGCTGAGGCAGCGCTGATCAGAAGGCAGAGAGAAGCGGATGCCGCCAAGTACGCAGCCGAACAGGAAGCCGCCGGCATCCGGGCAAAGTATGAAGCGGAAGCTGCCGGTATTGCCGCCAAGGGCAAAGCCGAAGCGGAAGCCGCAAGGCTCAAGGGCCTGGCTGAAGCGGAAGCCATGGAGAAGAAAGCCGAAGCCTACAAGAAGTACAACGGTGCCGCCATGGCGGAAATGATGATCAAGATCATGCCTCAGATGGCTGCGGAAATTGCCAAGCCGCTGGGCCAGATCGAAAAGATCAACATCTATGGCGACGGCAGCGGCGCCGGCCAGATTTCCGGCAACCTGCCGATTGTCATGAAGCAGGTATTCGATACGATGTCCGAAGCTACCGGCGTCGACTTTGCCGAAATCATGAAGGCCAATACCTATGATGCCAAGGTGAATAAGAACATCAACATCAGCACCGAAGAAAATACGGTCATCCAGTAACGAAACCAGCCCCGCCGGCATTGCCCGGCGGGGTTTTCCGCATATGAAAACACCGATCCTGACGAAGGGTCGGTGTTTATAGGAATGACAGGACAACGCCGGCAATAAACAGGCCGATGCAGACAAGTGTTGTAAAGGAGGTAAACAGGATCTTCCAGAGCCGGGGATCGAACCGTCCCGGCCGGGCAATGGATAACATGATCGTCCCGTTGAAGATGGCCACTGCTGCAATGGCAAGGTTGAGCATGACGATGCCTGAAATGACGATGACAAACTGATCAGGAATGACCTGGATGGCCCAGCTGAACAGGGCAACGTAGATATGCACGATTAACGAAGGGATGATCGAGTGGTAGCGCAGGGCAAGCAGGGCCAGGTACCAGCCGATAAACAGATTGGGAATCGCGTCAGGCAATGTCGCAAAGGACAGGAAATACAGGAATGTCGAAGCGTAGACACCGAAGCGGCGGCCGTAATGACCCAGCTGGCGCTGGATGATGCCGCGGAAGATCACCTCATCACATAACGGCTTGACCAGGATGGCAAGCACCGCGTAGATGATGTTCTTCAGGATGTTGTTGCGGGTCGTAAAGTCGCCGACAAACGGGTAGGGGATCCGGGCTGAGCGGATCAGAATATAATAAACGGACGGGACTGCCGTGACGATGAACATCAGGGCCGCGCCAAGGCAGCACAGTGATATGTATTTCCAGAAGGAAAGATGGGCACTGACAAGATAATCGTTGATATCAAGCTTCAGCAGGCGGGCACTGATCCGAAACGGCACCAGCATCGTGAATACCATCATGATCATCGTAAACAGCATCGTAATCATTTCCGGATCAAAACCGAAATACGTCTGCGGTGCATAATGGGTGACCAGAGGCATTCCGTACCAGAGCACAAGGTTCAGGGCAATGTAGATGATCAGGGAAAAACCGAAGGTATTGATCATCCTGCGGGCCTGCTTTGTCGAGATTGTTTTGCGTTTTATCTCACTCATGTATCCTCCTGACAAAGCAGTATTCTAACATATTGAGAAAACAAGTACATCTATTGATCTTTACCTGCGGTTATGTTATGCATCAGCGCCTCCATGATTTCCGGATACCGTTCCAGATGGAACAGTTCGGCTTCAGAGCCGAGTGTACTGCAGGCATATTCTGCCAGGTATCCATGCAGCCAGACAGCCATGCATACACCGGTAAAGACATCACTGACCCGGGTCAGGATGCCGGCCATGATGCCGGTCAGGACATCGCCGCTGCCGGCCCGGGCGAGTGCCTGGCTGCCGGCCTGGCTGATATAGACTTCGCCATGGGGCGAAGCGACAATCGTATTGGCGCCTTTAAGAACCAGGTACACTTTGTTTTCCTTTGCAAAATCACGGGCATAGGAAAGCCTTGCTTCGTTGATGACATGCACCGGCTTGTTGATCATGCAGGCAAACTCACCGATATGCGGGGTCAGGATGACCGGTTCGCGGACAAAGCGGAAGATGTATGTATTGTGCTGAAGAAGGCGGATGGCCTCAGCATCGAGAATCACCGGCCCGCGGGCATTCTGCAGAACCAGGTCGAGCAGGCTGTTCCTGATATTCAGGTTGGCCATGCCGGAGCCAAAGCCGACAGCTTTGGCCTGTTCAATGGCCGGAAGGAGAACTTCTTCATAGTTATAATCGCTGTACGGATGGTAGACCGGCGTGATGAAACGGCCGGCCGCAATCGGATAAATGGCATCAGGCAGTCCAGCCTCAATATAAGGCGCGGCAGCGGTCTCAGCCCCGATGATATTCAGCATCAGGGCACCGGCCATGCCATAGGAGCCCCCGATCAGCAGGGTTTTGCCAAAGGTGCCTTTGTAAGAAGATTCGTCTTTTTTCGGGAAGTTACGGAAGAATAGATCGGCATCCATTTCCAGAAAATCGCTTTTCAGTGTGTGGGGGATCTGCAGGTCAAGAAGCATGCAGTATTTAAACAGACGATGTTCTTTTCTGAGCATGTGAAAAGGCTTGTAGCAGTCCAGGGCAAACGTATATTCCGAAATCACCGCATCACGGTCGTAACGGCCGGTGTCTGATTCGGCGCCGGAATTGATATCAACGGAGAAGACGCGCTTACCGGAACTGTTGATCATCGCTGCATAGGCCCGTGCCTTGTCATTTAGGTCGCCATGGTAGCCAAAGCCATAGAGGCAGTCGACAATGACATCGCAGTTTTCGATCGCTCTGGTCAGATTGCGTTTCCGATGGCGTTTATCAGGCAGGGCGTCATACTGGGCTGCGGCTTCTTCCGTAACCGGTTTTCCAAATGCCGCATAAACCTGCGCCTTACGGTGAATAACCCTGGCTGCGGCATAGGCATCGCCACCGTTATTGCCTTTTCCAGCAATAAAAAGAATGCTGTCATGCGGGCCGGTAAGAGATTCAACCGCCGCAGCGATTGCCTTGCCCGCATCTTCCATGAGTTCTGCTGTTGTCCTGCCTGAGGACTGCTCAAGCAGCTTCATTCCTTTGCTGTCAATGATCATATAAGCAACCCTTTCTAATACCGACATTCTACAATGAAAACGAATCTGAAAACAGTGAAAATCGAGTGAAATTCATAGATGAATTTATGAATGGAAGATTCTCTTCACAGATGAATGACTTATGCAGTTTCATATGATTTCGTTCAGGTTATTAATAAAGGATACCCGAGATCGGCGTGGCATGAAGAAGATGAAAACGGTTACCATTGCATAAGCGGGAAAAAACTGATGAAAAAGTTTACAAAATCGAAAGAAAATCAGTTCGTGATCCATAACTTTGATTTTTTTTATGTTATAATCGAAATGGCAATTGTATTGAATTGATGGAGGTTTATGAATATGCCCAGAAAGAAAAAAGAAGTTGTCGAAGAAGTCGAAACTGTTGAAGAAAAGAAGCCGGTCAAGCGTACCAGAAAGACCAAGGCTGCGGAAGCACCTGTAGAAGAAACAGCAGCTGCGGAAACAGCGGAAAAGAAGCCGGTCAAGCGCACAAGAAAGGCCAAGGCTGCAGAAACTGCTGAGCCTGCTGCCGAAGAAAAGAAGCCGGTCAAGCGTACCAGAAAGCCGAAGGCAGCGGCTGAGGAAGTCAAGGCGGAAGAACCTGCGGCAGAGGAGAAGAAGCCTGCGAAGCGCACAAAGAAGGCCAAGGCGGAAGAACCGGCAGTCCAGAAGATGACGGTTCAGGATTATATCGATAAGATCAACTGGAAGAAGGGTGAAGCCCATGGCATGGACTGGCTCTATATCGAAATCAGCGGTGCTGACCTGCAGACTGAATTCGAAGCCGACATCGACAACATGGAAGTCATCAACCAGGCGATCAAGGCAACGATGCTGGAAGGTGATACCTTCATGGATGAAACCGAAGGCGCTTCCCTGACCGTCCGTTACTATTGCGATAACCCTTCC
>JAFWCP010000292.1 GCA_017536845.1 Solobacterium sp.
AGCGCTTCCCGCAAAGGTGTAAACCACTGCCCGTTGTAGACCAGTTCACCATAGGTGATCGCGAGCTTCTGCTTTTCGTGCATCGTCATCTTGTCAAGACAGATGGTTTCCAGATATTCGTGCGCCTTGTAGAGGATCGTGCCGCCCGGGGTCTCATAGACGCCCCGGCACTTCATGCCGACAAGCCGGTTTTCGACGATGTCGAGCAGGCCGATGCCATGGCGGCCGCCGATTTCATTCAATTTGAGAATGATATCCTTGGCGCTGAGCTTTTCACCGTTGAGGGAAACAGGGATGCCCTTATCGAATTCCATTTCGATATATTCCGGAGTATCCGGTGCCTGCAGCGGCGAGACGCTCATCTCCAGGAAGCCTTCCTTTTCATACTGCGGCTCGTTGCCGGTATCTTCCAGGTCAAGGCCTTCGTGGGAAAGATGCCACATGTTCTTGTCCTTGGAGTAATTTGTTTCACGGGAAATCCGCAGCGGCACGTTGTGCGCTTCTGCATAATCGATTTCCTCATCGCGTGATCTGATATCCCATTCGCGCCACGGAGCGATGATCGGCATGGTCGGCGCAAAGTGGCGGATCGCCAGTTCAAAGCGCACCTGGTCGTTGCCTTTGCCGGTGCAGCCGTGGACGATGGCGTCAGCCTTTTCCCTGAGGGCGATTTCCACGAGCCCCTTGGCAATGCAGGGACGGGCATGGCTTGTGCCCAGCAGGTAGTCTTCATAGACAGCGCCTGCCTTCATGCAGGGAATAATAAAATCATCGACGTATTCCTCCGTCAGGTCCAGGATGTAGAGCTTGGAAGCACCGGTCTTGAGAGCCTTCTCCTCCAGTCCTTCGAGTTCGTCATTCTGGCCGACGTTGCCGGAAACGGCAATGACTTCGCAGTTATTGTAGTTTTCCTTCAGCCAGGGAATGATAATGGATGTATCCAGTCCCCCGGAATACGCCAGTACGACTTTCTTAATATCTTCTTTTTTCATCATCTTACCTCCGTGAGTGTGAACGGATTATAGGTAAAAAATCACCCAAAGTCAAACGGTTTTCGGCGATATTTTCAGAAAATTTGCAGGTATACTGAAAATGCTTACATTAATTTTCAATATATAAATATAACCGGCCGTTTTCAGGGCCGGTTATGCATTCTTTTCATTCGGCTGAGGCTGCTGTGAAGCAATCCAGCGCATGATCATATCCACAACCTGCTTCTGTTCCTCAGCTGTCAGCTCACGGCCGGGCGCAATGCCGTGCCATCTTTGCAGGCAGCCGCGGCAGCAGGTGGCCGTGGCGTGCTGGGCCTTGAAGACCGGGTGGCCTTTCATCGGCGTCTGCTTCCCGTCATTGGGGATCAAGGCCGGGGCCAGACGCTTCGCGATGATTTCCTCTGCGTGGCGGCGGATTGTATCTTCCCCTTTTTCCTCAATCAGGGCAAGGTCCTTGTCATCCAGATGGAACTTTGAACGAAAGCCGGAAGCGGCAATCCGCTCCAGCAGGTCCTTTTTCCGCCAGTCATCATAGCCTGCCCTGCGTACCCTTGCCGCCAGCATCGTGTTACGCACGGCGACGCTGCCGTCGCTGACCGCCGTCTGCAGGGCATCCACTGTGCCGACAAGCACGACCCCTTTTTTTGCCCGGGTGATGCCGGTATACAGCAGGTTCCTTTTCAGCATGATGCGGTGGGCCATCATGACCGGCATCACGACCACCGGGTATTCCGAGCCCTGTGACTTGTGCACGGTAATGGCGTAAGCCTGGACAAGCTCACTCTGGTCCAGGGCGTTATAATCCACTTCCTGGCCGTCATAATCGACGGTCAGGCCGTTTTCTTCTTCGTCGATCGCGGTTACGATGCCGCTGTCGCCGTTATACACTTCCAGTTCGTAATTGTTCCTTGTCTGCATGACCCGGTCACGCACCCGGAAACGGCCTTTTGCTTCGCTGTTCTGCGGGTTGAGCGCTTCCTGCAGCATTTCATTCAGATGGTCGGTGCCGATGACGCCTTTGTGCATCGGGGTCAGCACCTGGATCTCATTGGCGGAGACCTTGAAATAGGCCGGCAGGCGTTCTTTCACCAGCGAACAGATCAGCTCCGCTGCCTTTTCACCATCGGTTTCTTCCAGGAAAAAGAAGTCTTTGGCCCTGCCGTTTGCCAGCACCGGCAGGTGCCGTTGCGGATCAGCTGGGCGTTGGTATTGATCATGCTCAGCGGGTCGGAGCGGAAGATCTTCTGCAGCCGGATCACGGGTATCATATTGCAGTCAATCAGGTCCTTGAGCACATTGCCCGGGCCGACCGAAGGCAGCTGGTCAGCGTCCCCGACCAAGATCAGCCTGGCCGTATCCGGCAGCGCCGCCAGCAGGGCGTGCATCAGGAAGATATCAATCATGGAGCATTCATCCGCGATCACGACATCGGCGACAAGCTTTGCCTCGGCATTGCGGCCGAACATGTTGTCAGGCGTATATTCCAGGGTGCGGTGAATGGTCTTTGCCGGCCTGCCGGTCGCTTCGGACAGCCGCTTGGCGGCCCGGCCGGTCGGAGCGCACAGGATGATCCTGGCATCCGCCTTTTCAAAGGCTTTGAGGATGCCCTTGACAACGGTTGTCTTGCCGGTGCCCGGCCCGCCGGTCAATATCATCACCTTCTGTGAGTAGGCCGTCTGAATGGCCTGCATCTGGATCTCATCATAGGCGATTTCATGATTTTCCTCAAAACCGACTTCCAGACATTCCTTTTCACAAAGAACCGTCATGAGCCTTTCCGCCGTGCCCTGCTCGGCCTTGAGAAAGGACTTCAGGTAGATCCGGCCGCCCTCTTCCCGGACGAGCTTTTTATCCTCGAACATCTTCTGATATGTGGGATCATCGCCATCCCAGGGCAGGCCAAGCAGCTTTGCCGCCCGATATGCAAGGGTATTTTCATACAGGAAGCAATGGCCCTGTTCGGAGGCTTCCTGCAGAATGTGCAGGATGGCAAACTGCCTGCGGCGGGGATCATCTTTGGCAAAGCCGAGCTTCATGGCGATGGCATCGGCTTTGAAAAAGCCGATGCCTTCGACTTCGGTGACCAGGCGGTAAGGATTTTCCCTGATCATGGCAAGGCTGTTTTCCTTGTAGACTTTATACAGCTTCAAAACGCAGGAAACCGGCACATCATGGCTGCGCAGGAAGATGGCAAGGTCCATCATCTTTTTATGGGCGATGAAGCTTTCATGGATCATCTCGACCCGCTTTTTGCCGAAACCGGAAAGCTCATGGAGGCGTTCGGGTTCATTTTCCAGCACATGGAAGGTTTCCGCTCCGAAGTGTTCGACAATCTGCCTGGCGGATTTTTCACGGATGCCTTTGACAAAGCCGCCGGAAAGATACAGGATGATATCATCCTCTTTTGTGGGCAGGATTTCCTCATAGCTTTCAAAGGCAAACTGTTCACCATAGCGGGGATGTTCCTTCATTTCCCCGAACAGGCGCAGATGCCTTCCCTCCTGCAGCTCATATACCTTGCCGGCCGCGGTAAAAACACCGTCCCCGTTCTTCATGACAAGGACCGCGAAACCGTTTTCTTCATTCCGGTAAATCATCTTCTTCAATACGCCTTCGATTTCCATGGCTACCATTGAATCACAAAATCATCTGATTTCAAGCCTTTTCTCAACGCCGCAGGACTGTTTATGAATGGTCATGCCGTCCTGTTTTTGATATCATATCGCTCAGATACAGGAGGTTATCCGCATGGAACAAAGATATCTCAGAACGGCGATGCTCACCGGTGAGGAAGCCATAGAAACCCTGAAACAGGCAAAAGTGCTTCTGTTCGGGATCGGCGGCGTCGGCGGCTACGTCATGGAAGCTCTGGCCCGGGCCGGGGTGGGAAGGATTGACCTTGTTGACCATGATGTCGTTTCCCCCTCCAATCTCAACCGGCAGATCATCGCCACGGAAGCGACGATGGGCATGAAGAAAACCGAAGCAGGACGCAGCAGGATTCATGACATCAATCCGGATATCGAAGTCAATGTCTTTGACTGTTTCTACCTGCCGGAAGAAAAACACCGTTTCCAGCTGGAACAGTACGACTTTATCATCGACGCCATCGATACGGTCACAGCCAAGATCGACCTGATCGTAACAGCCCGGGAACTCAATGTGCCGATCATCTCCTCCATGGGGACCGGCAACCGCCTGGACCCGACAAAGGTCTTGATTACCGACCTTTTCAAAACAAGCAACGACCCGCTGGCCAGGATCATGCGCCGCGAACTTCGAAAACGCGGCATCCGGTCACTGACCGTCGCCACATCCGTCGAACCGCCGCTGAAGCCGCTGTTTCAGACCGATGAAAACCCGCTTCGCCGTTCCACCCCGGGCTCTTCGCCCTTTGTCCCGCCGGCGGCCGGGCTGGCCATTGCCTCATACGTCGTCAGACAGCTGACCGCGAAAGGAAGTGCCGTATGCCAAGAGAATTAAGCGACCTGCAGATGATCGAACGGTCGATCTTCAAGAAATACCGCAGGGAACTGTGATCAGGCTTTCTGACCGCCGTCAATGACTATGACCTGATCCACGAAAATGACCGCATTGCCGTATGCATCTCCGGCGGCAAAGATTCGATGCTGATGGGGAAGCTGTTCCAGCTTCTGCAGCGCTATTCCGACGTTCCTTTTGACCTGGTCTTTCTCTGCATGGATCCCGGCTACAGCCCGGCCAACCGGAAAAAGATCGAAGACAATGCGGCCAGGCTTGCCATTCCCCTGACCTTCTTTGAAACCCAGATCTTCGCGATAGCCAAAACAGAAGAACGCTCCCCCTGCTATTTATGTGCCCGCATGCGCCGGGGCCATCTCTACAACAAGGCCAGGGAGCTGGGCTGCAACAAGATCGCGCTTGGTCATCATCTCAACGATGTCATCGAAACAACTCTGATGTCGATGTTCTACAGTTCCAAACTTGAGACAATCATTCCCAAAAGCCGTTCGGAGAACTTCCCCGGCATGGAACTGATCAGGCCTATGTACTGCATCAAAGAAGAGAATGTAACCTCCTGGTGCCGGTACAACCACTTCGAATTCATCCAGTGCGCCTGCCGCTTTACCGAGCAGAGCTATGGTGAAGACCCCCATGTTTCCAGCAAGCGCAAGGAGACAAAGGATCTTATCGCCATGCTGAAAAAGACAAATCCGGAAATCGAAGGCAACATCTTCCGCGCCCTGCACGCCGTGCAGCTCGAGTCCTTCCCCGGCTACAAAGCCGACGGCAGGCTGCTGTCCTTTCAGGAAATCTATGAGAAACGCTGAACACCGGGCGATAGTGCCCGGTGTTTTCTAATCATATTCGCCGTATTCACAGCCGACATGACCGGCAATGATTTCATCGACCTCTACCAGCTTTCCTTCCTTTTTGCGCCATAAGCGGATGGTGCCGGAACCGGTGCCGCCGTTCCAGAGGTTATTGTGCTTTTTGGATCCGTCCGGGGCTTCATAATTCACCTTCAGCATTTCCTCTTTCCGACAGCTGATTTCGGTTTCCATGACGGCATAGACAGATTCCTGACGGACATGCCAGTACACCTTTTCTTCATCCTCATCAAAGGAAAAGTCCGTCTTTACATGCAGGTGGAGCTTTGAGAAGTTGAAATCAAACTCCTCACCTTCATAATACATGACCCCAAGCAGCCTTCTGTCCAAAGGTACAAAATATATCTGCGGCCTGCCGCCGCC
>JAFWCP010000293.1 GCA_017536845.1 Solobacterium sp.
ATCAGGGAATGGAAATTCATCGTCTGCAGCAGGTAGGTTTCAATCAGGATGGCGCCGACCATGTCGCATTCGATGCGGACCATCGGGACCTGGGGATAGCATACCGTCCCCTCCTTCAGCATGTATACATCGCCTTTCCAGCGGTAGGTGCGCAGATAATCCAGGAACGGCTCCGACATGCCCTTGGTGCGCAGCCAGATGATGTCCTGCTCGTTGAAGTGGTAGTTTTCCAGGAAGCGGACAAGCTTGCGCTGGCCGCAGGAAATGGCATACCCGAGGTTGTCGGGATTCTGGCGGAAGAACATGTCAAAAACCATGACCGTGTCCTTGTAGCCATGCAGGAACAGTGCGTTGGCCATTGTGAATTCATAGAAATCAGTGACCATTGCCGGATTTTCATAATCTTCATCCGGGATATAGGGAATGACGTCAATCTTGCTCATAAAATTCTCCTTTCAGTGAACCTGGATCTGACATGACTGCATGACGGCAAGGGCCGCCTCGTGTTTTGCGGCGGAAGTGCCGGCACAGGCAGCTGCTTCCACGATGATTTCCTTCTGGCGGCATCTCGCCCTTAACAGCAGGGCGTTGCTTACGACGCAGATATCCGTGCACAGACCGCAGACAACGATTTCATCGGGATCATCTGCCGCCACCTGGTCGGCCAGTTCAAATGAGCCGAAGGTCGGCTTTTCAATCACGGTATGTTCCCTGCCTTCCAGAGCTTTTGCCACTTTGGCGTCAAGCAGCCAGCCGTCGGTGTTCTTAATACAGTGGGATACCGGCAGGTATCTGCCTTCCAGGGTATCCAGGTAGTCTTCGCCATGGGTATCCATGGTGACATAGATCCTGTCAAACTCTTTCTGAATCAGGGCGCAGACATTGTCGACGATGGCTTCGGCTGCCTTTGAGCCAAGCGACCCGTCCACAAAGTCCTTCTGCATGTCTACAATAACCAGTACTTTCATAGATTCTCCTTTAAGTATTCGTACAGGGGGTTGAACCGGTACAGAGCGGCCTGTTTTCCGAAGACCTTCTTTGTATTGCCGGTTTTTCTCAGCATTTTCACGATGTCGCGGCGGAAGTTGCCCGTATCCACCTTTTTCGCGATGACCGCTTCATAGACGGTCTGGATCTCGCGCAGGGTAAATTCACTGGGCAGCAGGTTGAACAGGATGCCGGTGGAAGCGGCCCTGTGCTTGACCTGGTCCATGGCCATGTTAACAGCCTTGATATGGTCGGCCGCAAGCTTTGCGTTGGAAGATTCAAGCAGGCGCGAATCGGTCTGGACATAGTTTTCCATGGCCTCGTCGATGATTTCATAGGCCATGTTTATGCCCATTTCCTCATTGGCAAGGGTAAGGACCGACTTTGCCGAACTGTCCCCCACTTCCAGCGAAACCTTGGAAATGGTGAACCAGGATGCGTCTTCGGCATCATCCGCTGCCTTGGTGGAGCGGATGTTTTCCGCCGGGGTCAAAGACAGATAGACGGTCGTGATCACCCTTGTCCGGGGATCCCGGTCGCAGCTGCCCAGCGTATAAAGCTGGCGGAAATACGTATTGCTGGTGATGTTGGTTTCCTCGGCCAGCTCCCGCAGTACGGCGGTTTCCAGGTCTTCATCAAAATTGATGAAGCCCCCCGGCAAGGCCCAGTCATGGATGAACGGATGGTTTTTCCTTTTGACCAGGAGGATCTTCAGTTTTCCTTCCGATACGGTCATCAGGATCATGTCGACGGTGTTGCTGGGATGACGATATCTGCTGTCGTCATAGGCGGCCAGAAATTCTTCCAGCGTCTGGCCTGCTTCGTTTACTTCCTGCATAGACCTCCCTCTTATAGTCATTTTGACTATAAAATCATATCGGCCGTACCGAAAGATGTCAAGAAAGAAAAAGGGCATCATGCCCTTTGAGAAGAAATTCTTCGGAACCTTCACTGTGATCTCTCAGACTGCATACGGCAGAAACCCATCAGTAGAATGTGTCACGGCCATAGTCTGTAACATACCGGCGCAGTTTCCCGTCCAGCATTCTCTTTCCTTCACCCTTGAAAGGTCTGCCGTTTAGAAACTGTCCCTGAAACCATTCTTTGTCCATTGTGATCTTCCCGTTGACAAGCACACCATCTTGAAAGAGTCCTTCTAAGACTGTATCGTTCTGAGCGATCAGCTTTCCGTTGCCGTTGGGCTTTCCATCCTTAAAGTATCCTTCATATACAGCACCTTGTCTGTACTTCTTATGGCACACTCCTTCAACGAACCTGCCGTTGTCGAACGTCCCTGAGAACCATTCGCCGTTTTCCCTTTCCATCTTTCCGGTGCCATGAGGAATCCCGTTTCTGAGGCCGCCGGTGTATCTGTTTCCGGATTCACTGACATACGTCTTTTCCTGCAGACCGTTGAAGATATGAGACAAATCCTCGCCGGCAAAGTTGAAATCATCGAAATCAATGGTCTGGCTTTTTCCGTATTCATCGGTCAATGTTCCCGAGCCCACCGGCCGGCCGTTGACCCAGTCTGCGGATATGAAACAATTGTCAGGATAACGCATGATTCCGCTGCCGTTGAAAAGACCGTTCGCGAATTCACCTTCGTAGGTCTTGCCGATGGCATAGACATACTTGCCCTGTCCCTGAAACATGCCATCCTTGAACTGTCCTTCGTAATACTCGTCTTCATCAACAGTCTGATGACCTTCTCCTTCGATCCAGGCTTCGCCGTTCCGGAACGTACCCTTGTACCAGTCGCCGTTTCGGAACTCAACGCTGCCATACCCGTCAGGTTTGCCGTTTTTCAAAAACCCGCTGTATTCGGAACCGCAATCATCAAAGTGAAAGCTGCTGTCGTATACATTGCCGTTGGCATAAAAGGTTTTTCCCGATCCTGACCAATGTCCTTCGACAAACCAGCCGTCATAGATATCCCCGTTTGCAAAGTAATGCTTTCCTTTGCCGCTGCGTTTGTTATTCTTCCATTCGCCTTCATAGACATCGCCGTTCTTGTATTCCATACGGCCATAGCCGCACATCTGATTATCACGGAAGTTTCCTTCGTATTCATCGCCGTTGGCAAAGTGCAGTTTCCCTTTGCCGCTGCATTCGCCTTTTGAAAACTCGCCTTCATATACATTGCCGTCTGCATATTTCAGGCAGCCCAGGCCGCCGAATACATCATCTTTGAATTCACCTTCATAGCAGCTGCCGTCAGGACTGTTGAGCCTGCCATGGCCATGATACTTGCCTTCATACCAGTCTCCATCATAAGAACTGCCGTTATTGTAGCTGTATTTCCCATGTCCATGGAGCTTGTTGCTGCGGAAAGTACCTTCATAGACACCGTTTTTGTAATGCATGACACCGCTGCCGTTTCTCATATCATACGCCCATTCGCCTTGATAGACGACCTGTCCGTACGGGTTCGACAGCGTACCCTTGCCATGCCGATTACCGTCTTTGAACTCGCCCTCATATACATAGCGGTCTCTGTAAACCATCCGGCCGACACCGTCAGGCTCGCCGTTTTTCAAGGGACCGGTATATACACGCCCATCCTTGTAATTCTTCTTTTTTGAAAGCCCGAATAATCCCATTTTGTTCTCCTTTCATATAAGCAGACGTTTCACTGCACGCAGCATGCTTCAGAAATGATTCCTTCTTTGCATTTATCAGTATTAGTTCAATGTACTGACGTTCCCGGGAGATAACCCCGATAATCACAAACAGCCTCATTCGTGAGGCTGTTTTAAAATGTACTTAAGG
>JAFWCP010000294.1 GCA_017536845.1 Solobacterium sp.
GCATGAAAAAGGAGCTTGCGTTTTGCAAGCTCCTTTTTCATGCCGGAGGCGCCGCCTGAGGTCACTCAACCTCGGAGATCCTCTCCGTGACAGATGTCTTGATGGCTTCATTTTTCTTCTGCGCATCCGCAAGGCTCTCGCCGAACGCGTAGAAGTAGAACTTGATCTTGGGCTCGGTGCCGGAGGGACGGATCGCAAACCAGCTGTCATTGTCCAGCCAGAAGCGCAGGACGTTGGAAGGCGGAATGTCTTCATAGCCGTCCTTGTAGTCGACAAGCTTCACAACCCTGGCCCCGGCAACCGTCATGGGCGGGTTGGCCCGGACGGCGGTCATCATACGGGCGATGCGGTTTTTGCCGGCAATGCCGTCAAGAACCATGTTCGGCTCATCTTCGTTGTAGAAGCCGTAGGTCTCATAAAGCTCCTGCAGCACGTTCCAGAGCGTCTTGCCCTGCCTGCGGTAATACGCGGCAGCTTCGGCCACGAGCATGCCGGCGGAGATGCCGTCCTTGTCACGGATCTGCAGGCAGGCGGCATAGCCGACCGATTCCTCATAGCCGAACAGGTACTCATAGCCCTTTGCCTTCAGCTCGTCGATGCGGCCGCAGATGTTCTTGAAGCCGGTCAGGGATTCAAACATCGTCACCCCGTAGGCTCTGGCGATCTCGGTTGACATGGTGCTGGTCACGATCGACTTGACCATGGCGCCGTTGGCCGGCAGGGTGCCGGCATCCTTATGCCCTTCCAGCAGGTAATTGACCAGCAGATAGCCGGTCTGGTTGCCGTTGAGGGGGATGTAATTGCCGTCATCATCACGCAGTTCTATCGCGAAGCGGTCAGCGTCAGGGTCGGTAGCCATCAGCAGCTCAGCGCCGATTTTCTTTCCCAGTTCTTCGCTCATGCGGAAGGCAGCAGGGGCTTCCGGGTTGGGATAGCCGACCGTGGTGAAGTCAGGATCAGGATCTTCCTGTTCTTTGACAATCGCCCAGTTGGTAAAGCCTCTGTCCCTCAGCATCTGCCGGAACGGAATCGAACCGGCGCCGTTGAGCGGGGTGTAGACCAGCGGGATGGAAAGGTCAAGGTCATCGCCGTCGTGGATCCTGATGGATTCCACCAGGTCGAGATAGATACGGTCATAGACCGGGGAAAGTACGGTGATCAGGCCGGCTTTGACCGCTTCATCAAAATCCATCTTCCGGATGCCGCCGAAAGGATCCACGGCATTGATCTTTTCCGTCATGCCGTCCGCAACCGCAGCTGATACCTGGCAGCCGTCCGTCCAGTAGGCCTTGTAGCCATTGTATTCCTTCGGGTTATGGGATGCCGTGATGTTGATGCCGGCCGTTGTTCCAAGATAGCGCACCATATAGGCCAGCTGAGGTGTCGGCCGCAGGTCCTCAAACACATAGGCGCGAATGCCGTTGGCGGCCAGGATCTGCGCTGTAAGGGCACAGAATTCCTTTGAGAAGTGACGCGGGTCATGGGCGATGACAACGCCCTTTTTCATGGCTTCCTCGCCGAAGCCTGAGATGTAGTCGGCAATACCCTGGGTCGCCTTGCCTACCGTAATCATGTTCATCCGGTTGGTGCCGGCGCCGATCTTGCCGCGCAGACCCGCCGTACCGAAAGAGAGGTCCTGGTAGAAACTCTCTTCGATTTCGTCGGGATTGCCCTCCATCTGCTTCAACTGTGCATACAGCGGGTCATCCATCGGTACCTTTTCCCGCCAGAGGCGGTACATTTCTTCAGCTCTGTTCATCCTGTAAATCCTCCATTTCGTTGAGCAGCGCTTTTAAAGCCTTTAATTCATCGATATTCAGCGTGATGCCCTTGCCCATGCGTCTTTCCCCGCTGGCCATGGTCGTCCATGTCCGGATGTCATACACCGGATCTGCGTCATTGTAGGAGATCAGGTTGACTTCTTTGGTATAGACGTTGCCGGTCGAAGATGTCGCCGAGCTGAGGTCATCGAAATGCTGCTGCAAGTCGTATCTGAATTCTCTAGCCATAATTTGTTTACCTCCTAATCCTGGGTCAGTTCAGCCAGTTTTCCTTCTCTTTTGTAGCTGCTGAGGATTTCCAGCACATGCACCATCGTCCCCGCCAGCATGTAGTTTTTGAGCGTATCGACATGGACAAGCTCAGGGATATATTCCCGTTCCGTCATCGTCGCGACATACTCCCGCAGTTCATCCATATTCGGGGTCAGCTCGCTGTAGATGACGATCCTTTCCGGCGCCAGCAGCCAGATGTACATGACCACGGCCTTGGCCAGTATTTTCATGGCTGCTTCCGGCGACATGGGCCCGTCCATGACTTCCCCCTGGCATTTCAGGATGCGGCCGATTTCGCCGGCCGCGTGCAGATGGCCGGTATACAGGTGGTCATTGAGGATGATCCCGGCCCCCGGCAGGATGCCGCCCCGGGGCTGGAAATGGAAGACCATGTCCGGACAGTTTTCGTTTAAGGCGTAATAGCCAAGCGCCATGGCGTTGACATCATTGATCATGATCACCGGCACGCGGTATTTCCGGCCCAGCATCTTGCCGACGTGTTCGTTGGCCATGCCCAGTTCAGGATGGTACAGGTGGCCATGGTAGGTCACTCCCGGCACCGCCAGCCCGACCGCGTCGATGTTTTCGTGGCGGACAAAGACATAGTCCAGCAGGTCATAGATATCCTGCATGGTGATGTTTTCCTTGATGACCTCCTTGTCCAGGGTCGGCCGGCCATGGTCATAAATCCGATAGGCAATGCGGTTGCTGTTGTGATGGTTGATCAGGTCCACGCACAGAATGCGGATATCGTTGTTGAAGATGGAGCGGATGGCGGTCTGCTGGTCGTCCTCGGCAGACGCCATGAAATGCGAACGCTCGCTGATCAGATATTCAATCAGGGCGCCGGTATTGTAGGTGCCGAAGATGGATGCCGGAATGACCAGAACCGGTATGCGGTTGAAGATTTCCCGCACCCTGCCAAGCTGGTAATGCACCTGCGGCGCCAGCAGGATCACATCATAGGCAAAGCCGATATCGTAAAGCCGGTCAAAGGAAACCGCCTCAAAGTGATAATTGATCTTTAACGAATCTGCAGCTGCGTTAAGCTGCATGACAAAGTAGCTGGTCGTCAAGGCGCTTGAACATGTCAGCAGCACCCGGACAAGGCGGCTGTCTTTCTGCCGCCGCATCGTCCGGATCATCTCGCTGAGAAGATGCTCCGCATGCCCTGCGTCGCCAAGCTGGAAGTGAAGATAGAAGGAATACTCCTCACTGCCCGCCTCTTTGATCATCAGTTCAATGATGTCCTGGTCGTGGATCACGATTTCCCCGCTCGCGTTCCTGCTGGTAAGGACAAAGCGCTTTTCGCTTTCCTGGACAATCGTAATATCCGGCAGTTTCAATCCGCGTATATATGATCTGAATTCTTCCGTCTTCATAGTTTTTTCCTCGGCATTATTATAACAGAAGCCAGGTACATGCATACAAGGGAAACGTCATGACTCTCTCTGAACGCAAAAACCGCACATGAACATATGCGGTTTCCTGCTTCATTCAGGCGATCAGGATCTCGTCCAGCCTGACATCCCAGGGATCACACAGGATCGCATCGACCTGCTGTTCGGCAAAGGCCAGCCCGATCTTGCGCA
>JAFWCP010000295.1 GCA_017536845.1 Solobacterium sp.
GCCGAAAGTCAAAGGAGGTCATCATCCTATGAGAGAAATCGATGTTTCCGACATCATCCAGCCGCTGGCAGATGCCTGCGGCCGCATTGCCGTCCATTACCATCCCGATATCCAGGCTGCTCTTGAGCGTGCGGCCAGAGAGGAAAGCCAGGAAAGGGCCGTTGTTGCTATTGACATGCTGAAAAGGAATGCCGATATTGCCGCATCGGAAAATATTCCGTTATGCCAGGATACCGGCATGGCAATCGTCTGGCTGAAGATCGGCCAGGATGTCCATTTCACCGGCGGCAGCCTGTACCAGGCCGTTCAGGAAGGTGTTGCCCGAGGCTATCGGGACAATTACCTGCGGGCTTCGGTTGTTGATGACCCGCTGTTTGAAAGAAAGAATACGAAGACCAATACACCTGCCGTCATCTACAGTGAGATTGTCGCGGGGGAAGGGCTGGAAATTGAAATCATGGCCAAGGGCTTCGGTTCGGAGAACAAGTCCGCGGTAAAGATGCTGACGCCGGCTGACGGCGTGAAGGGCCTTGAAGACTTTGTGCTCGATACCATTGCCAAGGCCGGACCCAATGCCTGTCCGCCCTTTATCGTGGGAGTTGGCGTCGGGGGTACTTTTGATTCCTGCTGCGTCAATGCCAAAAAGGCACTGTTAAGGCCGATCTCAATCACCAACGCGGATCCCCGCTACGCCAGGCTGGAAGCAGAGCTTGAAGAGAAAGCCAACGCCATGAACATCGGGCCGCTGGGCCTTGGCGGCAGGACAACCGTGCTCAAGGTGCAGATTGAACAGGCACCGACCCACATTGCCGGCATGCCTGCTGCCGTCAACATGTGCTGCCATGTCTGCCGGCATGAAAGGATTGTCTTATGAGAAGGATTACGCTGCCGCTTGATGAAGAAACGGCGCTGTCATTAAAAGCCGGTGACGCGGTTGCCTTAAACGGCTATGTCTATACCGCCCGGGATGCCGCCCATAAGCGGCTGAAGGATATGATGGACAACGGCGAACCGCTGCCTTTTGAGCTGAAAGATGCAGTCATCTACTATGTCGGCCCGACACCGGCCAGGCCGGGACAGGTGATCGGTTCGGCCGGTCCGACAACCTCTTCACGCATGGACCCGTATGTTCCGGAATTCATGGAACACGGCATGAAGGCGATGATCGGCAAGGGCAGAAGAAGCGACGAGGTCAGACAGGCAATCATGAAACACCATGGCATCTATTTCATTGCTGCGGGCGGTGCCGGCGCCTTGCTCGCCAAAGCCATTGTCAGCCGGGAAACCGTGGCCTTTGATGACCTGCTGGCGGAAGCAGTGACACGGCTTACCCTGCAGGATTTTCCCTGCTTTGTCGGCATTGACTGCAAAGGAAATGATATCTATGATAGTGCTGAGCGCATGCCTGGCCGGTAAGGATGTCAAATACAACGGCGGCAATAATGTGCGGGAAGATCTGAAGCGGCTGTATGAACATGGACAGGCGGTGCTGGTCTGTCCCGAGGTCATGGGCGGCCTTCCCATTCCGCGCCATTGCGCTGAAATCCAGGGAGACAAGGTCATCAATGACATCGGCGAGGATGTCACCGACGCCTTTGTCAAAGGTGCTGAATTGGCCATGGAAACCTGCCGGAAAAACGGCTGTCAGATGGCCGTGCTGAAAGCGAAAAGCCCGTCCTGCGGGAAAGGCGTCATATATGACGGTACTTTCACCCATACGGAAACGGAAGGTGATGGGATCTTTGTCCGCTTTCTCAGAAAAGAAGGAATTCCCGTTTATACGGAACACGAATATGAAAGAATGATACGAGGGGGAAAAGACAATGATTGAAATCTTAAGAGAA
>JAFWCP010000296.1 GCA_017536845.1 Solobacterium sp.
GACACGGTAGCAGAGCGATACCGGTACACGGCACTGCGTGGAAAGTCTGACATCCTCGATCATCTGGCCCATCGAAAGCTCGACGGTAATGATCTGCTTTGCATGTTCTGCAGCCCTGGCAAAATTCTTTGCCGGGAACGGCCACAGCGTGATCGGGCGGATCAGGCCGGCCTTGATGCCTTCCGCTCTTGCCTGGTTGACGGCGTTGCGGGAAACTCTTGCCGCAATGCCAAAGGCAGCGATAATGACATCCGCGTCATCGCAGAGATACTCTTCCGCGACGGCTTCGGTTTCCTGAATCTGCGCATACTTCTCATATCTTGCGATATTCATCTTTTCCAGCTGTTCCGGATTCAGATACAGGGAATTGATGATGTTGTGCTTACGGGCCATCTTTGTGCCGGTGGTTGCCCACGGCTTTTCGATCTGTTCCTTGATCTCAAAATCAAAGGAGACCGGTTCCATCATCTGGCCGATGGTGCCGTCGGCAAGGATCATGGATGTCATGCGGTACTTGTCCGCAAGGTCAAAGCCCTTGATTGTCAGGTCCGCCATTTCCTGGACTGAAGACTGTGCCAGAACGATCATGTGGTAGTCGCCGTGTCCGCCGCCTCTTGTCGCCTGGAAATAGTCCGACTGGCTGGGCTGGATACCGCCAAGACCAGGACCGCCGCGCTGGGCGTTGACAACCAGGGCCGGCAGGTCGGCGCCGGCCAGATAGGAAAGTCCTTCACTCTTCAGGGAAATGCCCGGCGAAGAGGATGAAGTCATGACGCGTTTGCCTGCGGAGGAAACGCCGTAAACCATGTTGATGGCGGCAATTTCACTTTCTGCCTGCAGGAAGGTACCGCCGATTTTCGGCATTCTTTTCGCCATGTACGCCGCAATTTCGGTCTGCGGGGTAATCGGGTAGCCGAAGTAATGACGGCAGCCGGCCTGAATCGCCGCTTCCGCAATCGCTTCGTTGCCCTTCATCAGTACTTTATCTGCCATTGGATCTACCTCACCTTTCCACCTTGATGATCACATCCGGGCACATCAGTGCGCAGGAAGCGCAGCCGATGCACTGATCCATATCAATGCACTCTGCCGGATGATGTCCCTTTTTGTTAATCTTGTCCTTCGCCAGCTGAAGGATGCCTTTCGGGCAGACATATGTGCAAAGACCGCAGCCCTTACACTCGTCTTCCCTGAATGTCAGTTTCGCCATACGTCTCTTTCCTTTCCTCATGAATGGTTCTTAATCGACAGGCCGCTTCTGGAGGGTCATCGGGAACAGGTTTTCAATCTTTCCCAGCAGCTCTTCATAAAGGCCTTTTTCTACAGTCGTGCAGACAATCGGCAGGCCGGACAGGGCTGAAGCTTCTTCCGCAAAGGGAAGCGAGTCCAGAACGGTCTGCGCTGTCGTTTCAGCTCCCAGATTGGAGTTGTTGATAATGCCGGTGAATTTCAGATGCCCTGCTTCCTCGATTTCCTGAATGACTTCCAGGACGGCCTGGGCGTTCCTTGTCAAAGGCCGGTAATAATTGATGACAAGGAACATGTCATAATCATTCTCTTCCCGGATATAGGGAGAAAGCCGGCCCAGCGCCAGGGCGCCGCGGTCATCACCGCCGACATCCACCACCGCATGCAGGGAACGGTCATGCACGATCGCATACATTTCCTGCGGCATGGCCGGGATGTCCAGGTTGGTGTTGGCATAGGCTGATACAATCAGCCTGACGCCGGCGTCTTCCAGTTCTTTGCGGCTGTCGAGGGTGCGGTAGTACGGGTTGACGATGTCAAGATCCGCAATCACCGTTCTGTCATGCTGCTGTCTGAGATCGAGGGCCATGTTGACGGCAATGTTCGTCTTGCCGGAACCGTAATGGCCGGCCAGCAGCGTAATTCGCTTATAACTCATTTCGTTTGATCTTTCCGCTTACCGTCTTGGGCAGCTCATCGCGGAAGACGACGATCCGCGGATACTTGTACGGTGCGGTATGCTTCTTGACGTAGTTCTGGATTTCCTTTTTCAGCTCCTCGGTGCCTTCGGTGCCTTCCACCAGCACGATGCTGGCCTTGACCACCTGGCCGCGTACTTCGTCCGGGGCGGCTGAGACGCCGCATTCGAGAACATACGGCAGTTCCATGATGACGCTTTCGATCTCGAACGGTCCAATCCGATAGCCGGAAGACTTGATGACATCGTCCTTGCGGCCGACATACCAGTAGAAGCCGTCTTCATCACGCCATGCCATATCGCCGGTATGGTACCAGCCATCATGCCATGTTGCGGCGGTTTCCTCTTCGTTGCCATAATAGCATACGGCAAGTCCGGGCGGGCGGCCATGGCGCAGGTCGATGACGATTTCGCCTGTTTCACCGGTGGCGACGGGCTTGCCGTCGTTGTCCATCAGGGTAACATCGTAAATCGGGGCCGGTTTGCCCATCGAGCCGATCTTGTGCGGGGCACCGACCATGTTGCCGATGATCATCGTCGATTCGGACTGGCCGAAGCCTTCCATGATCCGCAGTCCGGTCGCCTTTTCAAACTGGCGGTAGACTTCCGGGTTGAGCGCTTCGTCGGCGGTCGTCATATGCTTGACCGAGGAGAAATCGTACTTGGAGATATCCTGCTTGATCATCATCCTCAGCATGGTCGGCGGTGCGCAGAAGGTCGTAATATGGTATTTCGCAAACATCGGCAGGATGTCGGCGGCGTCGAAACGGTCAAAGTCATAGACGAAGACCGCCCCTTCCGCCAGCCACTGGCCGTAGAGCTTTCCCCACATGGCCTTGGCCCAGCCGGTATCGGAAATCGTAAAGTGCAGTCCCTTGGTATCCACCGTATGCCAGTATTTGGCGGTATGGAAGTGGCCAAGGGGGTATTTATAGTTGTGGGCGGCAATCTTGGGATAGCCCGAGGTTCCGCTGGTAAAGTACATCAGCATCAGGTCGTCCCCGCCCGGGGCATCCTCGGTGCGCTTGTAATGGGAAGAATACATCGTATATTCTTCGTCAAAGCTGCGCCAGCCTTCCCTTTCGCCGTTGACGATGAGCTTTACGTTCATGCCGAAGTAGTTTTCACAGGCGATATCCACCTGATGGGCGGTATCGCCGTCCGCCGTACAGATGATGGCTGAGACACCGGCGGATTTGAAGCGGTAGTCAAAGTCATGCGCCTGCAGCTGGTTGGTTGCCGGAATGGCAATGGCCCCGAGCTTGTTGAGGCCAAGGATCGCAAACCAGAACTGGTAATGCCGCTTTAAGACAAGCATGACCCGGTCGCCCTTCTTGATGCCCAGTGACTTGAAGTAGTTGGCACACTGGGAAGAAGCCCGCTTGATGTCCTTGAAGGTGAACCTTCTTTCGGTCTTGTCCTTCGATATATGCAGCATGGCAAGCTTCTCCGGATCCCTTCTGGCGACAGCGTCCACCAGGTCGAAGGCAAAGTTGAAGTTCTGCACGTTGTGGAAACGGATCGACTGCGGGGTGCCGTCGTCGTTTTCCACAACGTCAATATACTTATGCCATATCCTCTGCTTCGTATCCTCTTCCCGTTCGATGATCTCCTGATAGATCGGCGAATCGGCCAGCTCGGGAATCGGTTCTCCGGCCGGATTGAGGACGATGGCGTAGAAGATGCAGTCCTGTCCGTTGACGGCAATCATGCCGTGAGGAGTATCGGAATTATAATAGATCGTATCACCGGGGCCAAGGACCTCAGAGTGTTCACCGATCTGTACCTTCAGATAACCATCGACAACGATATCAATTTCCTGGCCGTCATGGCTGGTCAGTTCAATATCCCTGCCCTGAGCCGCTTCATCATAGATGCTGCGGACATACAGCGGTTCGGCGATACGGTTCTGGAAAGCGTAGGCAAGGTTGTAATACGTCATGCCGTGGGCATTTGAAATCTTCTGCCCGGCGCCTTTCCTGGTCAACGTGTAGGACCGCAGCGTCGGACTGTAGCCTTCGATGATATCCGTGACATTGACGCCGAATTTCAGAGCACAGCGGTAAAGAAACGTAAAGTTCAGGTCTTTCTGGCCATTCTCGCACTGCAGGTATTCTTCTTCGCTGACATCGGCGGCAGCAGCCATTTCGGCAACGCCGAAACCGGTGGATTCACGCAGATCCCTGATACGGGCAGCCATTTCCTGAATTTTAAAATCTAATCCCGTGATTTGTTCCATATTCTCCTCTCCTCAATACGCCCCGGCTTCACAAGACTCCTGTCTGAAGCCATGGCATTGATACAGTTTACAACAATTTGCCCGTTTTGGACTGCTGTTTCGCCTCAAAATGTGAAATCAGAGAAATATTTTCTGAAAACTTTTCATTAATGAAGTTATCAGAGCCTGTTCCGCTGAATTTTGCCGGAAATTGTCTTGGGCAGTTCATCCCGGAAGACGACAATTCTGGGATATTTGTAAGGTGCTGTATTCTTCTTGACATACTCCTGGATTTCCTTTTTCAGTTCATCCGTGCCTTCAACTCCCTTGACCAGCACGATGCTGGCCTTGACCACCTGGCCGCGCAGCTCGTCCGGTTCGGCCGAGACGCCGCATTCCAGGACATACGGCAGTTCCATGATGACGCTTTCGATCTCGAACGGTCCAATCCGGTAGCCGGAGGATTTGATGACATCGTCCACCCTGCCGACATACCAGTAGAAGCCGTCTTCATCACGCCAGGCGACATCGCCCGTATGGTAGTAGCCGTCATGCCAGACTTCAGCCGTGGCTTTTTCATCACGGTAGTAGCCTTTGAACAGGCCGCATGGAACTCTGTCTTTTGTTTTGACAACGATTTCGGCAGGAATACCGTCTTCGACCGGATTTCCGTCGTGATCCATTAAGGATACATCATAGAGCGGGGTCGGCTTGCCCATGGAGCCAAGCTTATGGGTGCCGCCCATCAGGTTGCCGATGCAAAGGGTCAGCTCGGTCTGGCCGAAGCCTTCCATGATCTGCAGGCCGGTGCTCTTTTCAAACTGCCTGTAGACTTCGGGGTTGAGTGCTTCGCCGGCTGTTGTCATGTGCACGACGGAAGACAGGTCATATTTGGAGAGGTCTTCCTTGATAAGCATGCGCAGGATGGTCGGCGGTGCGCAGAAGGTCGTGATGTTGTATTTGGCAAACATCGGCAGGATTTCATTGGCATGGAAGCGTTCGAAGTCATAGGTGAACACTGCCCCTTCCTGCAGCCACTGGCCGTAGAGCTTGCCCCATAACGCCTTGCCCCAGCCGGTATCGGAAATCGTGAAGTGCAGGCCGTTGTCGCTGACGCCGTGCCAGTACTTGGCCGTGATGAAGTGGCCTAATGCGTACTTGCAGGAATGTTCGGCGATCTTGGGATAGCCGGTTGTGCCGGAGGTGAAGAACATCAGCTGGGTATCATTGCCGCATGGTGTTTCGTCTGTACGGTAGAAGTGGGCACTGTACAGGTCGAATTCATCATCGAAGCTGTGCCAGCCTTCGCGGCGGCCGCCGACGATGACCTTGGTTTTCAGGGTCGGGCACTTGGTCTGGGCAAGGTCAACCTGGTTGGGCACATCGTCCATGCTGGTTGCGATGATCGCGCTGACGCCGGCGGAATCAAAACGGTATTCGAAGTCATGCGCCTGCAGCTGGCTGGTTGCCGGGATGGCAATCGCACCCAGTTTGTGCAGACCCAGGATGGCAAACCAGAACTGGTAATGACGTTTTAATACGACCATAACTCTGTCGCCCTTGCGTACGCCCAATGCCTTGAAATAGTTGGCAGCCTGGGCGGAAGCACGTTTCATATCACGGAACGTGAACCTTCTTTCAGTAAGGTCATTGCTGATGTGGATCATCGCCAGCTTGTCGGGATCCTTTTTCGCAATGGCATCGACAACATCAAACGCGAAGTTGAACTTGTCTTCATTCTTGAAGCTGATTTCCTTTAAGGCACCGTATTCATCTTCCACGCAGTCGACGAAATTCTCGCAGACCAGCTTCTTTCCGGTATTGCGGGAAGGGATGAAGGTATTGCGGATCTGTACTTCCTTGACGTCGTTGCCGGGGATGACGATCGCGACAAACAGGCAGTCGCGGCCGTCAACGGCAATCATGCCGTGGGGCGTGGAAGAATTATAGTAAATGCTGTCGCCTTCGGACAGGTATTCGACATTGTCGCCGACCTGCACCTTCATGCGGCCTGACAGCACGTAGTCGAACTCCTGGCCGGAGTGGGTTGTCAGATGGATCGGCTTGTCCTGTTCGGCATCGCTGTAGGAATACCTGACATAGTAAGGCTCGGCCATCTTGCGGCGGAACATCGGCGCCATATTCTGAATCGTGATGCCATCTTCAACAACTGCGTTCCAGCCTCTTCCCTTCCGCGTGACCGCGTAGGAAGAAAGGCGGGCCGTACGGCCTTCCAGCAGTTCTGACATGCTGACATTGAAGACAATCGAGCAGGCATGAATAAATGAGAACGGGAGATCCTGTTTCCCTGATTCATATGCTTCATACGTCGCCAGGTCAACATGTGTTTTCTCTGCCATTTCTTCAGCCGTCAGGCCGGTGATTTCCCTCAGTTCATGGATTCGAAGCGCAGCTTCCATCAGATCGTTGTCTACCGGGTTCATGTTTCTATCCTCCTAATTGTGAGACGGAAGAATCAAAAAGAACACATCCGCCTCAATTGCATTGAGACGAGCGTGTTCCTGTAAACGCACCCGCGGTACCACTCAATTTGCTGAAACCAGCCACCTTCAGGATCTGTCAATCCCTTCATCTGTAACGTGATTACACGGGATACGCCTACCTGGCAGTAACTGCCGTATCGGGTATCCGGCTCAGAAGTGATGGTTTTCATGAAAGCGTCTGTCATCAGGGTTTCACCGTTCCCCGATTCTCTTTTCCGGCATCCGTTTTCAAACGTCTTCGTCAAAGCCTTTGTTTTCTATTCGTGATGTTCACTATGCTAACACCGTGAGATATACAATGTCAACAGTGTATTTTCATCTTTTCTGAAACGTGTTTTCATTTTTTGCAGTACTTCCTGACTGCATCCTCGCGCATCTTGTACTTAAGCACTTTGCCGGCCGCATTCATCGGGAAAGCGTCCGTGAATTCAATGTACTTCGGCACTTTATGACGGGCCAGATGGGACATGATATACTCCCGCATTTCCGGAATTGTGACCGGCTGATCTTCCTTGAGGATGATCATAGCCAGCGCTTCTTCGCCATAGCGCTCATCGGGAACGCCGATGACCTGGACATCCTTGACCGCCGGA
>JAFWCP010000297.1 GCA_017536845.1 Solobacterium sp.
ACTTCCAGCCCGTCATAGGGCAGGTCCATCGGGATGAAACCCAGCTGGTGCGTGACGCTGTTGGCGCGGTCAAGAACATGGGCCAGGATTGCCCTTCCCCCATGATCGTGTATGGCCTGGACAGTTTCTTCCAGCGTCGCCGACAGCGATACCAGAAGAAGCCTTGGCTCGTCACCGATCTTTTCATCCTGCGCATTCATGATCCACTGGTGGCCGAAGAAATCTTCATCCAGAGGGATTGCCGGCATGACGGAATCAATCCACTCCTGGAACTTCAGTGCCTTGGCCAGCGTATTGAACAGGCCCAGCACATGTACTTCTTCGCTTGTTTCCAGCTCCGCCCCGTACAGCATTTTCAGCCCCAGGGACGCGGCCACCTCGGCAACCGCCGGCAGATTCTTCGTCGAATTGTGGTCGGTCACCGCGATCAGGTCAAGCTCCTTGATGAATGCCATGTTGCAGATGTTGTTCGGTGTCATCAGGTCTTCCGCACAAGGCGACAGACAGCTGTGCATGTGCAGATCGTAAAACATGGTTTATAATCCCAGCTCTACAAGCTTCTTTGCGCTTTCAAAGACAGGGATGCCGCTTTCCAGGACAACCAGTTCTTCCGCTTCCGCCTTGGCCGCGAAATCTGCTGTGACGTTTGCCCCGTCGGCGACGATAACACATGAGAATTCCCTGAGCAGGGCGACGGCAATGACATTCGCGTGTACCTGCACGGTAATCCATGCCTGGCCGGGTTCACCGTTTCCCATGACCCAGCTGAGCAGGTCGCCGCAATATGCTCCGTTTACTTCCGCCGATGTATCAAGATTGGGGGTTGCGAGCTTCCACCCGGTCTTTTCCACAAGTTCAGCGATTTTCATTCTTCTTTCTCCCTGAGTGCTTTCAGCACCCTGCAGTCATCTTCATTCTTCTTTCCCCGGACGATTTCCTCAGCCATGACCCGGCACGTCTGCATGCCGCAGGCACTGCAGTCATATCCGGGAAGCCTCTCCAGCTCCTCATTGACGCTGCGGAAGAACTTCGTCCGTTCAATGAAGGACATCTTGTCTTCGTTGATGCGGGAAAATTCGTCGGTATAGATCTCTTCGAACGGCAGGTCTGCCGCCGGCTTGGTCGGCCCCTGGGTAAGGGCATCGATATTGTTCGATACCAGGAAGCTGTTGCCCCACAGCATGTGGCCGCCGATGCACCCGTTGAAGCACGGATACAGGATCAGCAGCTTGAACTGGTTCAGCAGGCCGAATTCCGCCATGTCAAGCACCGTTGAGATCTTGTCAAACCCGTCGGCGATCAGGTATTCATCCTTCTGTACGATCCGTACCGGATTGCATACCTGCAGACCTTCCTTGTTAAAGGCAACCGGATCACGGCCCTGGTGCATATTCTTCCGGATCATCGGGAAGATGTCGGTCAGCGCCAGTGCATGATCCACTTCACATTCCATATTGCCGTAAGGATACTTGGCAAATTCGAGCTTTGATTCGCATTCACAGAGGCTGAATATGCCGATATTCTTTCCCGGATGCTTCCGCCGGATATCCTTTGCGGCAATCTCCGAGCAGAACTTGATCGGCATCAGCGCGTCGAGCAGCCCCTTATGGCTGTGCTGCACAAGGCTGATGATGACCGGACAGAAGGAAGCGATATATGGATCGCCCCGGTCGTTCTCGTCCGCCATCATGATGACTTCCCTGAGATGCAGTGCCGTATATTCGGTGATGTCGACGACTTCATCAAAGCCGAGCATGCGTATGGCATGGAACAGGTCTTCCGCCTCGGCCAGTGACGCACAATGGCTGACCAGTGCGCCGGGCACAAGGCATACGGTGTATTCGTAGTTGGCAATCTCATCGATTGTGCTGCCCTGCGCAAGCAGACCGCGGTTATGGCATGACCTGATGCATCGGCCGCAGTTGATGCATCTTTTCTGGTCGATGCGGATACGGCCTTTGATCATGGAAAGAGCGCTTGTAGGGCATGATTTGATGCATTTCATGCACCGGATACACTGATCAAGCGTATAGCATACAACACTCTTTCTCATAACTGTGCCTTGAATCCGATTGTTACCGTTGTACCTTCTTTGGAAGACTGAATATCAAATTCATCCGAAACCCGCTGGATATTGGGCAGGCCCATGCCGGCCCCGAAACCCATGCCTCTTGCCTGTTCGCTGGCTGTGCTCCAGCCCGGCGTCAAAGCAGCATTGATGTCGGGAATGCCGGGACCCGGATCCTTGAAGACAAGGACGATCCTGCCGTCCTCGCTTACATCCAGGTATACCTTGCCGCCGTAAGCATGAATGATCTGATTGATTTCGCATTCATAGCTGGCGACCGCGACCTTTCTGATGATTTTCGGGGATATGCCGATCTCGTTCAGCGTCGTCTTGATATCCGAAGATACCTTGCCGGCGTTCGTGTAATCGTTCTGAACGACCGTATATTCCTTATGCAGAATGCTGTTATCCATAAATACCGCTCAATCCTTTCATGTAAAGTCGTCCGCAGGCTTCATACATGGTCAGATCCGTGGCAAGACATATGAGGTTCATGTCATTCGCCATATTGATCGCATCGTCGAGAAGATACTTGCCGCGTACGAATACGATACACCGGACATCGAGCATTTCCGCAGTACGAAGTGTCTGCGTATTGCACAGCCCGGTCAGCAGAAGCGTATTTTCTTCATCATTCTGAATCATCGCGAGCGCGTCGCTCATCAGATCCGTTGCAAATACACTGTACAATTCATGCGACATAGCTGTTTCATCATAGGCAGTCATCGGGACTGCGTGGAGGATCTCAGCTACTTCCCTCATCTGCATGAATTATACCCCCGCTTTTTCCGCCTGAATAATTGCCTTGAGTTCTGTCAGCAGCTTGTTTCCTACCGTTGCCTGGCCGATGACCTTTCCGTCAACAACCGCTACCGGTGCAATGCCGCAGGCACCCAGACATCTTGTAGCATCCAGTGAGAACAGACCGTCTGCGCTGGTGCCGTTTACAGGAGCCCCTGTCAGTTCTACTGCCTGGTCGATCAGCTTCTGACCGCCTTTGACATAGCAGGCTGTGCCGAGACATACGTTGATGACATGCTTGCCTTTGGGCTCGGTTGTGAACTGGGCATAGAACATTACAACACCGTAAACTTCGGCAACGCTTGTGCCGCAGGCTTCAGCTATCTTTTCCATTGCTTCGAACGGAATATAGCCGATCTGATTCTGCACGTCATGCAGCATGACGATGCAGGGACCCGGTTTACCCTTATGCTTTGCGACGATCTCGTCGATCACCTGCAAAGACTGTGCATTGAGTTTTTCCATCGTAATCTCCTTATTGTAAAAAATCAAAACAGGATGATCCATACATCCTACGGTATTATACCATCATGATAATGCCTTTACAAACATTAAAGAGTAAAAGACCCGTTTCCTGCTCAGCGGAAACATACGGAAAATACAGGCTTCAAACCCGCTTTGCGGACGTTCTGAAGCCTCCTTTTTCCTGTTTTTACGCCGGCAGAATCCAAGTCCAGCCACCCTGTCATAAAACGCACGAAACGCTTTTGCCGTCTGTAAGGCGGCTGCTTTCGAAGAGCCGTTGAATCTGTATCATTTCCGGCCGGATTCCTCATTCTTCATCCAGCAGACGGTTCAGCCGCTCGTTCTGCCGCTGCAGCATCGTCATCATTTCCTCATTGGCCCGTACGGCATCCCTGAGAGAATTCCTGAGCATCTGAAGTTGTGCATCTTTCTGCCTGAGCTGCTGCAGCAAAGCATCGTATCTGTCCTGATCAGATGATCCGTCATATTCCTTTTTCGGCCGTCCCCGGCGGCCGGTCGGGACAATGGAACCATCTTCAGCCAGGCGGCCGACGATATGTCTTTTCACCCTGACCTGGGCAGTCTCC
>JAFWCP010000298.1 GCA_017536845.1 Solobacterium sp.
AAGATCAACAAGGACAGGCAGCGGGGTTGCGGTTGTGGAACCGACAACCTTGCCGTCGACATAGTCCGCTTCGCCGATATAAATGGCCTTGACATCAATGTCATCGAGAACACCTTCGGTGGTGAACATTCTGACATGGTCGCTGTGGCCGTGGGTGACGATGAAGGTCAGCGGCTTGCCGTTGGTCATGGCCTTGAGGATTGCCTTGGCAGAATCATATTTCTCCTGGCTTCTCAGTACGTCGCCGCCGTCAATCATGACGACTTCATTGTCGGTAACAACAAAGTACATCGAAGACGGGTTGTTCATGACGCCGGTTTTTGTTTCACCGGTTTCTCTGTCGATGTAATCGGGAATGGTGGCGCCGCCGGGAACCGCCTTGGTTTCCTCGTCCATGTGGTAGATCCCGTCTCTCATCTTCTCGACTTTGTAGGAACCCATTTCCGCATAGCCGTCTTTCTCAAGAGCTTCCTTGAAAGCGGCAATCGCGTCATCGGGAGATGTTTCCCCTTCTGCCCGCACGGCAGTCGGCATGGCAGTCAATACCATTGCCAGGGCAAAGCATGCAGCTGTAAGTTTCTTAAACCAATTCATAACTTTTCTCCTTTGCATTCAATCATTATCTCTGAATCTCAAAATACTTTCTGAAAACACCCTTCTCTTACGGCCTCCTTTCTGTCGGGCATTTTCCTTGATATGTCTATTTTACAAAGGCTTTCTGCTGATGTCTATTAATTCATAAACTTATGGATGATTTTCAACAGTTTTATTATAGCCCTTCTTTGATTGTGTTTGTGAAAGAGTCTGCTTTGTTGTTACAGACATATGATCTTCCTAACGGGTTATGATTCTATGATCTGCGGGCAGAAAAAAAAGTGCTGTCAGCACTTTCAATGCGTATTTTCAAACAGCCTGTTTATGGAATGTGCTCATGCCAAGGACACCGACAAGCGCATGGGGAACGTACGGTTCTTCCAGATATGCGCATTCTTCTTCCGTCAGCTGCAGATCGACTGCCTTTACGGCACCGTCAATATGGTGCGGCTTGGTAGCGCCGACAACCGGAGCGGTGACTTTTGTGAGCAGCCAGGCCAGGGAAACTTCTGTCATGGAAACATTTCTCTTTTCGGCAATTTCCGCTACCCGTTCAATGATCAGTGCATCCTGGGCCGCTGTTGCGTCATACTTTCCTTTGGCGAAGGCATCAAGTTCAAGACGTTTCGATGTCTCGCCGGGCCTGCGGGAAAGACGTCCGGCTGCCAGTGCGGAATACGGCGTCATGGCAATGCCGTCTTCCTTGCAGTATTTTACGAGTTCGCGTTCATCCTCTCGGGCCAGAAGGTTGTAATGGGACTGGATGGAGACAAACTTCGTCAGGCCTCTGCTTTCCGCCAGGGCATTGATCTTTGCCAGCTGCCAGGCATAGCAGTTGGAGATGCCGATTGCTCTGATTTTGCCTGCCCTGACCGCGTCATGCAGGGTTTCCAGGGTTTCCGCCATCGGCGTCAGATAGTCCCAGGAATGCATGATGTAAAGGTCAACATAATCTGTACCCAGCCTTTTCAATGAATTGTTCAGACATTCCTCAATGTAAGCTCTGCCGCCTTTGCCGGCTTCTTTTGCCTGCGGGGAAACTGGTGAATATTTGGTTGCGATGACGGTCTCGCTTCTCTTTCCGGCTTCCCGTATTGCCTTGCCGACAAACTCTTCGCGCGTGCCTGACTGGTAGGCCATGGCTGTATCGAAGAAGGTAATGCCTTCGGCCAGTGCCTGGTCAATGA
>JAFWCP010000299.1 GCA_017536845.1 Solobacterium sp.
CACAGAAGCCGAAGACCCTGCAGGCAGCCGGATCCGTCTGGGAAACACGTACCGTGCACTCGGCCTTTTTGCCGCTGGAAGATGTGGCAGTGATAATGCAGTCACCCTGGCCGACAGCAGTCACCCTGCCGTTCTGGTCAACCCGGGCAACTCTGTCGTCAGAGGAGCTCCAGGTGATCCGGCGGTCAGAGGCATTGGCCGGTGAGAAGGTTACGGTCAGTGTCCTGGTTTCGTTCGGGCTCAGCTGTATCAGGCCGGCATCAAGTGAAATAGAATCAACCACGACACCGCCAACCGTGATTTCCGCTGTATAAACATGGGTTTCACCGATTGTGCAGGTCAGCTTTGCCGTGCCGTTTGCCAACGCCGTTACCGTACCGGTTGCGGAAACAGAGACAATGTCAGGGTTCAGGGATTCATACCTGACATAAGGCTGCAGGGATTCCGGCACAGTGCGCAGATTCCATTCCTGGCTGTCGCCAACGGAAACCGGACTGGTAAGACGGTTGTATGTTACCTTCTCCAGCTTAGGCAGCACATGTACCGTACAGGTGCTGCTCTTGCCGTTGGGAGTGATGATGCGGACGGTCGTTGTGCCTTCACTGACCGGTCTGACCTTGCCTGAAGCATAGGTGCAGACAGATGTATCATCAACTGTTGCATAGGTTCTTGTATCGCTGGCATTGCCCGGTGAGATCGTATACCCCAGGTTGACAATTTCATTCAGCGTCATGTGGAGTTCTGATTTATCAAAAGCGATGCCCTGAGGGGTTACCCAGTCAGTGGATACTGCCTGGTGTGCCGTCATCTTCATGGAAGAAAGGTCAATTTCGTAGAAGGTGAGATATTTGTCTTCATAGACATACCAGACAGCTTTGTTGTTCTTCACGACAGGCTGGCAGTCCGAAAGCAGGCCGTCGGTGGAAGTGATGCCGCCACTGAGCACGCCTTTGTTATTCAAAAGGCCGTAATAGACCTTGGCGTTGTTGTGCCAGGAGAGATTTCTTCTGACCGCTTCATACACGATCAGGAAGCGGTCATTGCCGACCGGAACAAGTTTGGGAACGGAATAGGATGTGCCGCCTTCCTGGGATGATGTCAGATAACGGGAAGAAACACTCGACAGGTCCTTCGTGACGGCACTGACCCAGATATTGCGGGTGATGTTGCCTTCCTTGCTCTGGTCGGACGCATTGCCGGCTGCCAGGTAATGGGTTGAGCTGACTGCCAGGCCGCCGACACCGGCGTTGGTGACGCGGTTTGCGTCCTTGCCGGCAACACCGGCAAACTTGATCATGTTGACGCCTTGACCATATTTGGCACCCGGGAACGTGCTGTCTGTGACCGGCCTTTCATAGCGGTACAGATAGGCAGCTCTGGGATAGGCATCGCCATGGTCAAGGGTGACCATATAATTCCCGTCAGCCGCGACAAACTGGTTGAAAGAATGCGAGACATAGCCTTTTTCCGTATTGGAAATCTGGTGGATGCTGGCCATGCGCTGCATCTCCGCGGTATTTACGGTAAAGGTCAGGTTGGTCTGATGCTTCAGTCCGTCGCTATAGGTATACGATTCATGGCCGGTATGCACCATCAGGACATTGCCGGAAAAGGCAGCTGCGCAGCCGCCGATATAGAACGGGCGGGCCGTGTAGCAGTTTGTGATGGCACAGGATTTTGACTTCTTCCAGCTCTTGTCGTACTTTGTCACCCTGTAGCATTCCACATTGTCGTCTTCCGCCGGATTGTCCTGGCCGCTGATGACGTAATAATAACTGCCGTCCGTGCAGAAGGTGCCGAAGAACGGCAGTTCACCGTTGATGGTCTTTGTTTCATTCAGGCTGTAACTGCTGTCGTAATACAGGATCCGCAGCTTGTAGGAAGACGTGTCCTGCAATGCCTCAACGGCCATCCAGCCATTGTCGGTCGGAACCAGGTACGATGTCGTAACTTCCGTCCAGTCGGCGTTATTCAGCATGTAGCTGCCGTTGGCATTATTGCCGGACAGGCCGGCGTCCAGTGCGTAAACAGGAAAAGATGCAGTGAAAAGACAGGCCAGCACGGTAAACACCAGCGCTGCCGTCTTGAATATCCTTGTCATGATACCCCTCCTTATAAATCAATCGACAATCATTATACTCTATTTCACACGAAACAGGAAAAGGTGTGCGTGAGCACACCTTGATGTTTATTCTGTCACTTCCCGGATGCAGGCAAATGCGTTCAGGCTGCGGGGATAGCCGATATAGGGAACCATCTGCTGCACCACCTTGTTCAAAAAGGCTGCATCATTGCCGACATTGATGTTGCCCTGGATGTGGCTCTTGAGCTGTGACTCACAGCCGCCCTGGGCAAGCAGGAAGCAGAAGGTGATCATTTCCCGTTCCGGAATGGAGAGCCCCTTCCTTGTATAGTAGTCACCGAAACAGTTGGAAGCCAGCCAGTAATTGACCGTACCGCCCTTCCAGAATTCCTTCATGCGCTCGCCGAAGATTTCCGTCTGGGCCGCCGTGCCGGTTGGCTGTCTTGTTTCCTGGGTGTTGGTCAGCCGGCTTTCCCTGCTCTCCTTTATTCCCATTGCCTTGAACACTTCGTTGGTACGCATCAGGAACGGGTGCACCCTTGCCATGCCAAGATATGCCGTTCCCTGGTAGACGACTTCCTTGATCTCTTCCGGCTTCAGGCCGAAACTGTTGACGGCAGCGGGAATCAGCACACCGAACTCATCCACTGCCAGAGCGCCAATGCATGTTGCCAGCGTCGCCAGCATCCGATTGCGGTCGGAAAGGTCGTTGGCATTGACGACTTCATCATACGCCCAGTTCTCATACCTTACGGCATATTCATAATCCGGATCATTCTCGTTTAACGCATAGCCGGGAAACAGCTTTTCATGGAATTCTTTTGCCTTATCCTTATACATTCTCATTCCTCCTCAAGGGCATTGTAGTGCTCATCATCCACCGGCTCCAGCCATTCATGCGTACCTGTCGCCAGACGGGAGATGACCGACAGATGGGCAAACCAGCTGTCTTTTGTCGCGCCGTGCCAGTGTTTGACATCCAGGGGGATGGCAATGACATCGCCCGGCTTCATCTTCACCGGCTTTTTCCCCCATTCCTGATACCAGCCTTCGCCGCCTACGCAGACAAGGATCTGCTGGGCACCATGGTGGATATGCCAGTTGTTTCGGCAGCCCGGTTCAAACGTGACATTGGCGATATCTGTCTGGTCATCCGCTCCTGTCAGTTTTGCATAGTAGCTTCTGCCGATGAAATACTGCTGAACGGGATTCGGCCCGCCCAGTTCAAACGGAGATACTTCGTGTTTCATGATGATTGTCCTCCTGATTCATTTTTGTCATTATACAGGAAAAAGGAAAAGAATGACAGCTATGAAGAAACATGATTGATGCGTATATTGTCTGCTGCATACTCGAAACGCGTGATCTTTGTTTTCTTTCCCGCAGGCAGCTCGTATAATGATAATTCAATTGTTTTGCTGCAACCATCGGGGGCGTTTTCCTGTCAGTACGGGCAGAGGAGGAAATCATGGAAGACCTGGAAATCATCGAGCTCTATTTCCGCCGTGATGAATCGGCCATCACCGAAACAGACCGCAAATACGGCCGCCGCATGAAAAACAATGCCTTTCAGATTGTCAGAGAATATGAAGACGCAAAGGAATGCGTCAACGACACCCTGCTGAAGGCATGGACGACAATCCCGCCGGTCAGGCCTGTGATCCTGTTTGCCTATCTCTCGTCCATCCTGCGCACCATTGCCCTCAACCTGTACAACCACCGCCATGCCCAGAAGCGCTTCAGCGATACCTATGCCGTATCCCTGGAAGAGCTGGGCGACTGCGTCAGCGGTATTGACAATGTCAGTGCGAAATTTGATGAAGTGATGCTGGGCGAAGAAATCTCCGCTTTTCTGAAGAAGCAGCCGGAGCGCAACAGGAAGCTGTTTGTATGCCGCTATTTCTGGTTCGACTCTCTCAAAGAAGCCGCTTCTGCATGCGGAATGAGTGAATCAGCTGCCAGGACAGCCCTGTTCCGCATGCGTCGTAGCCTGAAGGAATACCTGAAGGAAAGGGGGTATGACATATGAAGAAAGAATTCCTGAACCAGGCCATCAGCCACATTGACCCGGATCTGATCATGGAAGCAGATGCTGTCCGGCAGTCCCATCCATCCCGTCCATACCGCAGACCTCTGCTGATCGTTGCTGCGGCCGCCGCGCTTGTCTTAGCGATGATCACTGCCATCAGGATGACACGTCAGCCCCAGGTCATTCATACACCCTCGGTGACCGATGAACCGGTCATTGCCCAACCCGCCACGGAAGAACCCGTCAAAGCTCCGGAAACCCTGCGCCTGTACCGCAGCCCGCATCAGCCAAACGGCTTTGGCCTGTTTGTCTATGACGAAGAAAGCATTGCCATGAACCTTGCCGTTTCCCCGTATCAGTCTGGGATGGAAGTCAGAGAACTGCCGGTCTATCACAACGACATGATCCGCTTTGATCAAGACCAGTACGCTGTCAGAACCGTCAAGGGCGATGAAACACTGGATGCACTGCTGGCAGAACAGACAGAGAGATTCGATGAACAGGTCATTTCCGTCATCGAAGAATCAGGATACCGTGAAGCCCGCCTGGAAAACGGCATTGTCGTTACGGTTTCCACGTCCTTCATCCGCATCAGTTTCCCGGAAGGCATCTGGCCTGTCCCTGCTGATATGGATCAAGAAAGCATCATCAGTGCCCTTGATCAGCTGTATGAACTGTATTTCAAAAACACCGGCATGAAGAATCCTGTGTACGAACTTAACCGTTCCTGCGGCATGGTCACTTCCTATACTCCTCGTGTATATGAAAAGACAGGTGATCTTGATAAAGACCTTTTTCACCGCTTCTTCTGTGCCCTTGTGGAATCCTATGGCGATACCCTTCTTTCTCCCTCCGGCAGCATCCTCTTCGAACATCTGCCGCAGGATTATACGTATCTTGAGGATTACCCGCTGGAAGACATTGACAAAGCCTTTGCCAGCCTGCTGGAACGCAATCCGAACCTGAAGGAAAAGGCGTATGAAATCATTGCGGAAGACATGGAATATGATGAATGCGCAGAGTATCTGATTCCTTTCTATGTCTATTATGTCAAAGACAGCCAGGGTCATATTGTCAGGCTGCAGACCCCGGCGATTGAAGAACAGTACTTCACTTTTGCGGACAACGGCCGCTGGCTGCGGGAAACGCAGTGGTAAACATCTGCGGTCTTTATCAGGGTGCTGCAGCGAGAAGTCCATGGGATGCTGCAGCACTTTTTCTGATATCAGGCAAAGGGAAAGAAGCAATACATGGTATAATGCAGGAAAGGAGGCAGGCATAATGGCAAAAGCAATCCCCACCGGCATAAGTTCCTTTCGGGAAATCAGGTCCGGCAATTACTATTACGTTGATAAAACCATGATGATTCATGAACTCCTCTATCCGGCACCGAAAAAGGCAGTTCTGATCACCAGGCCGAGGAGGTTCGGCAAATCGCTGAACCTGAGCATGCTGGAATGCTTCCTTGATATCACAAAAAACGGTGAAAGCATCTTCGACGGACTGAAAATCATGGAATATCATGAAATCTGCAATGCTTACATGCACAGATTCCCTGTCATCCATGTGTCCTTCAAGGATATCCAGGCAAATACCTCAAAGGCAGATGGCAGCAGTGACGCTTCGGCCCTGAATGCACTGAAGGGCACAATAGGTGAACTTGCAGAACAATACACATTCCTTCTGCAAAGCGAGCGGCTGAGCGATGACGAGAAAATCGCTTTCCGGCAGATATCAGCCAGAAACCGCGATACAGGCGGAACAAGGTTTCTCATGAGTGAAGATGCTCTGAAAAATGCCCTGAAAACTCTGACAGACCTTCTGAAAAAGCACTATGGGCAGCCTGCCGTCATCCTGATGGACGAATATGATGTCCCGTTGAACGATGCTTTTGAAAAGGGCTATTATCCCGAATTCGTCAATATCTATCGTTCAATCCTGAGTTCTGCCCTCAAAGACAATGATTCGCTTGCCTTTGCGGTCATTACCGGATGTCTTAAAATCTCGAAAGAATCCATCTTTACCGGCGTGAACAATTTTTACGTCAATGATGTAACCAGCCGGAAAATGAGCGATGCTTTCGGGTTCAGCGACCAGGAAGTCAAAGACATGCTCGATGAATACGGCCTTGGCCGTCATCACGAACAGGTTCGCAGATTTTATGATGGCTATCGTTTCGGTTCAAGGCTTGCCTATAATCCATGGTCTGTTATGACCTTTATTGATGACAACATCGGTATCGAAGAAGCCCAACCGCGTTTTTCCTGTGGCTGGATCGGCACTTCCGGCAATGATATCCTCAGAAAGCTCCTGCTGAAGGCAGAAGGAGATGCCAATGTTGCTTACGACATTGAAGCGCTGAGCCATGGTACATCCATAACCAAAAGAATCCTGGAACAGCTGACCTTCGAGAATATGTACAGTACTGCGGATGGAATCTGGACCATCATGCTTCATACCGGATATCTGACCTGTGAAAATCTGATGGAAGAGGGGAATATGATGCTTCGAATTCCCAATGAAGAAGTACTTCGCTCATTGGATGACCTGGTATCTGAGATTGCCGTACAGCAGACGGAAAAAGGAAGGTTCCTGCGGCTGTTCTGTGAGGCAGTAGAAAGTTTCCGGCCTCAGGAGATCGAGCGGACACTGAATCTGATTCTCGACAATTCTGTCAGCCTTCGCGATACAGCGACAAAAGCAGTCAAGGAAAACTATTATCACGGAATTATGAATGCGGCTCTGCTGTATCGAAGTGACTGGATTCGCACATCTAATCCTGAAACAGGAAGCGGCTATTGCGATATTATGGTTGAAAACAGCGCGGAAGACTGGGGCATAGTATTTGAATTGAAATACTCCGGCAATGCCGATGATTTCAACGCCGCCCTGGATGAGGCTACGCGGCAGATCCTCACCTGCCAATATGCCCGCCGCCTGAAAAAGAAAAGATATCATACAATCCACCTTTATGCGGCTGCCTTCCATGGAACGCAATGCCGGGTACGGGAAGTGCACGAACCAGTCTGATCCAGTATCTGCAGGCACCTGATCAAGGTGCCTTTTTTCTGCGTTATGCACAGTTCCTGCAACCGGTTTTCTCCTTTTCCTGTCAATACAGATAGAAACAGGAAAAGCATCAATGCTTACCATCGGAAAGGAGAAACCCATGAAGAAGACACTGCACACAATTCTTACCGTCACCCTGACGATTGCTGTCACGGTGCCTGCTCAGGCAAAGACGGAATATGTCGAACTGGAAGACGGCACTTTGATCAGCTATGACACAAAAGCAATGGACGGTGGAATTTATCTGGATCCGGACGTCAGGATCAAGGACAGATACCCCCGCTGGGTCATGTACTGGTGGTATGAAGACGGCTGCCGCCAGGGCATTTACGGCGATCCGAAAAACATCACCGATGTGACTTACGGCTATGAACGAGGACGGGAAATCTATGCCCCGGGATCAGACGCCTGGTACTGGCTGGATGCCTGCCATGAAGGAAAACGGGCAGCGGACAAGGAAGTCTGGATGCCCTATGTCTATCAGAATGAGCCCAACGGCTCCACCGCCGGGAAGTGGGTCAGATACGATGCCAATGGTGCAATGATCAAGGGCTGGTATACCGTCAAAGGCTCTGACATCGACCTGTATCCCGAACAGGCCGGAAATACGTATTACTATGACCTGGTCACCGGGGAAATGGTCAAAGGCAATGTGAAGATAGACGGAAAAACATACCGCTTCTCGGAAACAAGCGGCCGTTTGCTGGAAGATGAGATTGTTTCCTTTCACTATGACGTTCCGCTCAGGATCCAGGAAAACGGCCATTACTGCGGCCCGGCATGCATGCAGATGGTGCTGGCATATCATGGCATCAACGCTGATCAGGCAACGCTGGCCAGAGAACTGAACACATCATTCGTCACCGGAACCGAATATGCGGATGTGGCCAGAGTGGCAAACAGTTATCTTTTTCCCAATGGCGGCGGGGTATACCGGTCTGTCATCTGGCCGACCGACAGCACCGACAGTTCGCTCAGGAAAACCTTCGAAAGCCGTGTACGCCAGGATATGAAAACAGGCGATCCTGTCTTTGCGGCAATCAGCCTGCACACGATCTATCCTGACCTGCCCACTGCCAACCATCTTGTGCTGATCATCGGCTGCCGGGTAAATACCGTGAAAGACAGGATTGTCAGCTATGAGATCCTGGACCCGTATTCGGGGGCTCAGCCATACACCGACCATGGCCATAAATCCGTAACGGCAGATACCATGTGGAAGGCCATGAACAGCAACAGTGAACCGGGTTATATCTGGTAATTCCTGATCTTTTCACCATGATGCCGGACTGTTTCCTGACACAATAGTGTGTACGGGAGGCAGATATTTATGGAACAGATCCTTCAGGTCAATGCACTCAGTTTCACCTGTCCCGACGGAGATGGAAAAAGAGTCATCTTCGACCACACTTCCCTTGCCTTTGAAGAAGGCACCTTCTATGCCGTCACCGGTGATTCCGGCTTCGGCAAAACAACCTTCCTCTATATCATCGGAGGCCTGGAAAATGACTATGAAGGAACGGTCGCATGTCAGGGAAAGAA
>JAFWCP010000300.1 GCA_017536845.1 Solobacterium sp.
AGTATTAAATATGATGATGGAATAGAACTAGCTAAAAATCAATTATTAGCTTCAGGTGAAACTGTTAAATACAAGGTACGAGTAGGATATAAAAGATGTTTTTTGGAAGAAAGAAAACAGAAAAGTTTCTGAAAGAGACAGCCGAAAAGATTACCGGCCTTTTTGAGGCACTGCAGAAGCAGGAAGCTGATACGGCAGATTTCGTCTGTGAAAAGATTGATGAACTGGCCGCAAGAACCGGCCGGCATGACAATGCCATCACCGATCTGCTGGAAACGATGGAAGACCTGCAGGATGAACAGGAAAAAAAGCTGAAGGATCTGGATCTGATGCTCAGCCGGGAGGACAGGCGGACCATCAAAAGCCTAGAGGATGATGTCCAGGCCCTGCTGCATGTGATCGGCGGCTATCGGGAACAGATCTCTTATCTGGCTGCTGCCCTGGCAAAAGACCACAGGTGGAACCAGCAGGCACGGATTGTCAGGGAAAAGCTGGATCAGCTGGATAACGATGCCGGGCTTTTCCGCTTCGCCCAGAGCGGCGATGCCGTCAATTTCGACATGCACATCGTCGCCGAAGCGGTGGACACGGACAGGCCCGGGAAAAACCGTATCATCCAGGAAGTCTATGAACAGGGCCTGATGTATCACGGCAGAGTTGTGAAAAAAGCAGTTGTCAGAGCTTATCGATATGTGAAAAGGGAGGCTTTATGAGCAGAATCATCGGAATTGATCTTGGTACTTCAACGACTGAGGCAGCGGTATTCGTCGATGGGAAACCACAGATGATCAGAAACTTTGATAACGAGATTGTCACACCGTCGGCAGTCGGCGTGGATAAAAACGGCAGCTGGGTTGCCGGGGCCAGGGCCGCGGCACAGTATCTTCTGATGCCGGAAAAGACGGCGATTGAAATCAAGCGCAAAATCGGCACCGAGGAGCGGTTTTCCATCGGGAAACGTTCCTATTCGGCGGTGGAACTGAGCGCCAAGCTGCTGGAATATGTCAGAGATTACGCGTCGGAAGAGCTTGGTGAAGATATCACAAGAGCTGTCATTTCGGTGCCGGCATATTTCAACGATACCCAGCGTAAGGAAACCATCTATGCAGCCAGGCTCTGCGGCCTGGATGTTGAACGGATCATCAATGAACCGACGGCAGCGGCATTGAGCTATGGGCTGGAACACCTTGAGGAAGAAAGCCACATTCTCGTCTATGACCTGGGCGGAGGCACCTTTGACGTGACCCTGCTGGAAATGTTTGACGGCGTCCTCGATGTCAAGGCGTCCGCCGGTGACAACCAGCTGGGCGGCAAGGATTTTGACGAGCGCCTGATCGAAGAACTGCTGCAGAGGTTTGAAAAGAAAAACGGCGTTTCCCCGCGGAATAACCGGCGGGCGATGTCAAGGATCAGAAGGGAAGCGGAAAAGTGCAAGATCACCTTGTCGGCAAAGACAGAATGCCGCATCCTGCTGGCTGCCCTGATGGATGGGAAAAACGGCCCTCTGGCCATGGAAGAAGTCGTCACGAGAGCGGAATTTGAAGAACTGACAAAGGACCTGATTGCCCGCACCCATCATCCGATTGATGTCGTGCTCAAGGATGCCCGGCTGTCAGCGGCTGAGCTCGACCGGATCATCCTGGTCGGCGGCTCCACCCGCATGCCGGCGGTCCGTGCTGATCTTGCGGCCTATCTGAAGAAAGAGCCGGAAGCAGCGGTCGACCCGGATTTTGCCGTGGCGCAGGGCGCTGCCATCCAGGCGGCATTGCTTGAAGGGCAGCTGGACAGCGAAGCCGGTGACCTGATGATCACGGACGTCAACCCATATACCCTTGGCGTGCGCTGCTCGGACGGTTATGACGACCACAATATCATGTCGGTCATCATCCCCCGCAATGTCACCATCCCGGTTTCCCGTACCAACAGGTACTGGACCATGCATCCCGGACAGACCCAGATCAAGGTGGAAATCTACCAGGGGGAAAGCAGCCGGGCAAGCGAGAACCATTTCCTGGGCCAGTACATGCTGGAAGGGATCCCTTACAATCCGATTGCAACGGAAGAGGTGGAGATCACCTTTACCTATGATGTCAACGGCATTCTTGAAACACAGGCAAAATGCGTCAGCAACGGCCAGGCGGCAAGCATGCGGATTGACATGATGAAAGATACGCCGGATCTGGACAACTGAAGGATTCCCCGCTGGCGGAAAACTACCGTGCTTTGATCCGAAGGGCGGAAAGAAGGATGAAGAAAGAAACCGGTGAGAAGGCAGATGACCTGGCCATCTTGGTCAAGGATCTCAAATATGCGATTCTTAACGAGGATAAGGACGAGGCAGAGGATGCGGCAGCCAAGCTTGCCACGGCATTGGAGAATGAGTGATGGCAGCATCCAAAGTGAGTGATTATGAACTGCTCGGCGTCGGGATAGATGCCGATGAAAAGCAGCTGAAGCGGGCGTATTACCGGCTCATTCGCCAGCATACCCCGGACAAGGATCCCGAGATGTTCATGAAAATCCGGGAAGCGTATGAACGGCTGAGCGCCATGAAGAAATCCATCGCCATGCCGGTCTTCGCCGATCCTTCCGATCCGGCGGCAGCGGCCATGTTCAGCAAGATCAAGGCGCTGTTCCAGGCCGGCAGCCTGGCCGATGCTTTTCAGCATGCCGAAAGCTGCGTGAAGCTGTGGCCGGATGAAGTGTGTTTCGGTTATTATGCCGCCCGCATGGCCCGGGCTCTGGGCCGGACCGGCAAGGCGGTAAGATATGCCGAAAAAGTCTGGAAAACCGATCCGAAAAACCTGCCTTACCTGCGTGAGTACACGATGTGCTGCTACAGCCGCGGTTTCACCAGGAAAGCGACGGCTGGATTTGAAAGAGGGATTTATCACGGCATCTGCGACAACGAGTTCCTGGTCTCCTTTCTGACCCTGGATACGTACTACGTCGACTGGTCGCTCAAGGATATGGCTTTCAGAAAGCTGGTCCAGCAGAATCCGGTTGTGACCGCTGAAAATTTCAATGACCTTCTGATCGCTTACAGTGACCAGGCAATGCGCAATCCTTCAGGCTTGTTTACCTACAGCATGACGAGGGAAGAAATCGCTTTCCTGAACTTTCTGAAGGAAAACGGCCGGTATCTGGACAAGAAAGACAGAAATCTCGAGGAACTGTTTGGAAAGCATGCGGAAGGCTTCTTCACGAATCCTTTATATCGGTGCAATCTCATGGATGTCCTGAATCAGATCTCCTCGGACAGCAGTCCCGAAAAACAGGAAACCGTGAAGAAGGAAATCTGCAGGCTGATGGCTGACTGCATCGAGCATGACAGCCGGGCCCCGGAATACCTGGCAGAATTCCTGCAGGCGCCTGAAGATTACGCGGACAAGCCTGATGTCATCCCGTTTGCGGTCATGGACTACCAGCTCTGCCTGCTGAAAACACGGAAAAAGGTGGTTTCCTATCTTCCTTTCCTGAAATCCAACTGTGAACTGGTGTATCTGGAACACAAGGAATTCTTCGATATCCTGGCAGATGAGAAGAAGTCGGCAGAACTGGAAGCAAAACTGCGGCCGGAATTCCGCATCATGACGCTGTCATTTACAGGCGCCACCTATTATAAGGATTTCCCGGAAGAAAGGACGCGCAGGCTGACGCCCGGCTCTGATATGAAAACCATTCTGAACCGGCCAAAGTATTCCCGGCCGCTGGTCGGCCGCAATGACCGCTGTCCCTGCGGCTCGGGCAGGAAGTTCAAGAAATGCTGCATGGGGAAGGGCATTTACGATTAATCATCCATATGCAAAAACAAAAACGATGATCCGCAAGGACCATCGTTTTCATTCACGTTTTATCTGACGTTCAGCGTATACTCACCGCTGAGGGCTTCCTGCACAATGCAGGCGGTGCTGCCGCTCAGGGAAATCCCAACCTTGCGCAGGCCGTAAGGCAGAACAAATGAGGATGCCGAAGCCGGCAGGTAGATGCGGGCGGTTGTGTTGGCCGGGATGACGAAGTGATAGCAGGTCGTGCTGCCTTTCTTTTCCCAGCCGGAAACGATGCGGCCGTAGGGGGTGGTGATGGAACCTTCGGCCCTGGTCAGGGTGCCGGCGGTATGGGGCCGCAGGATGAAGCGCTGCCAGGAAGGCGTACGGTGGGTGATCCCGAGCAGGGCGGTGTCCATCCATTCGCTGACGGCGCCAAGCGAGAAGTGGTTGAACGAGTTCATGGCGTTGTTGCCGTTGAAGCCGCCTTCCACGGTATAGGAATTCCAGCGTTCCCAGACAGAAGTCGCGCCGTTGATGACCGGGTAGAGCCAGGAAGCATATTCGGTCTGTTCAAACAGCTTTGCAGCTTCTTCGTCATAGCCGTATTTTGTAAGCATCGGCAGCAGGTAAGGCGTACCGGAGAAGCCGGAAGTGATATGATACCCTGCCTTGCGCACCTGCTCGGCAAGATATCCGGCTGCCTGTTCAGGGTTGCTGAAGACATGGCAGTACAGCGGCGTGGCGTAGGAAGTCTCGGTTTCCTGCCGGCCTGCTTCAGCCATATACGGCATGAAGCGTTCAAAATCCAGCTGCATGCCGCCGGGTGTGCGGGTGCGGCCTTCTTCATCGGTATAGATCCGGTTCCATGTTTCCTTTGCCTTTGCATGCTTTTCTTTATAGAACTCCTGTTTCTCCTTCTGGCCCAGGATGCCGGCAAATTCACCGGCCATTTCCAGCATGCGCACGTAGACGGCATTGTTGACAAGCTCGGGAGAAAGCGGGTCAAGCGACAGCCAGTCGGCCAGGATGCCGGTTTTCTTTGTCAGATGTTCTTCGTAAGGCTCTTCGGCAAGGTATGCCAGATACTTTTCCATCATGGCAAAGTTTTCCTCAATGATCTGCGGATACCCGGTGGCCTGGTAGAGGACATAGGGAATCTGGAAGATGGCAAAATCCCAGGAGATGCCGGCAAACTCGCTGTCGCCATGCTCAGCCTTGGGGACAAAAGGCGGGACGGTTGCCGGAATCGAGCCGTCCTTGCCGGCACAGGCGCGGATGGTGCGCAGCCAGCTGCGGTAGAAATTATAGACGTCCCCATGGCAGCATACCGCGCCGGCAAAGACCTGGGCATCGCCCGTCCAGCCCATGCGCTCATTGCGCTGCGGACAGTCGGTCGGGATCCAGAAGAAATTGGAAGCGGCCGAATTCTGCACATTGCGGAACAGCCGGTTGATGAGCGGGCTGTCACAGTCGAAGGAAGAGGTGATTTCAATGGAGGAGAGCACATGCATCTCAATCTGCTCAGCCGCCAGCGGTTTCGATAAGCCGGTGATTTCAAGATAGCGGAAGCCACGGAACGTCAGCGTCGGCTCGAATGTCTGATCGCCATCCTTAGCCGTATAGAAGTCGGTGACAAGGGCGGCTCTGAGGTTTTCGGTCATCAGGTGGCCGACGATGTTCTTTTCCCGGTATTCCGACAGGTCGGGATAGAGGATTTCGGCATAGCGCAGGATCAGGGTATCGCCGGCATTGACATCCCCGTCCTTGAAATGAAGGCAGGGGACACCGGTGACATTTTCCCCGAAGTCATAGACCCAGCTTGTCTCGCCGGTCTGATGAAGGTAAGAAGCAGGCAGGGTTCTGATGACATGGGCCGGTTCCTCATAGCGGGTAACATACTTTTCAATCGGCTGCCGCGGCTGTACTTCGACAGCCTTTGCAAACTGCGGCGTGACAGTGGCATCATAGACTTCGCCATGATAATTAGACGCAAAGCGTACCGGCGAAGAGCCGGCCAGCCATGTTTCCGGTTCTGATACGATGGTGATTGTTTTTTCGCCGGTTTCGATCCGCAGCAATGCCTTCAGGGCCGGCTGGCTGCCGTAGTAGGCATGGTTTGCGGCGGTGAATGTCTGGTCGCCGCACCACCAGCCTTCGCCCAGCTGCACATCAAACGTATTGTCTATGGCCAGCAGGTCGGTGACATCAAATGCCTGGTAAGGCATCTCTGTAAAATATTCATCCAGGCCCGGTGTAAACCTTGCATTGCCGACCGGCCTGCCGTTGAGCGAGGCTTCATAGACACCCAGGGCAGTGACATACAAGACGGCATGCAGAGGGGTTTCCTCCAGGCGGAAGGTCTTTCTGAGCAGGGGCATGGAGCCAAAGGACGGGTCTCCTTTGACTTCCGTGCCTTCCACCAGCAGCCCTTCTTCGGTCAGGGAAACACCCTCATGGGGCAGGAAGATATCAAAGAAGTTTTTCCTTATGGCTTTTTCTTCATACTGCGAAGGCAAATGCAGGGTCAGGTCGGACACCAGCATCCTGCCTGTTTCGGGTACGGCAAAGCCGATCTTTGCAAGGTTGGGGAAGGAATTGTAGTTCTGGCCGCTGCCCAGGCTGTTGAAGGCACGGTTTTCATCCACGGTTTTCCCGTTGATGAGGCATGTTACCTGACTGAAGCTGGACAGGGTATGCAGGCGGATGGTGAAGGGTTCTTCCCTGCGGAAATCTTCCAGGGGAGCCTTTGCCAGGACATGTTCGGGATACCCGGCCGAGGCAATCATCAGGTAGGGCTCTTCTTCAGCCACAACGGTGTAGATCAGGGCGGAAGCAGCGGCCGTGCCCCAGGGGTTCATATTGGCATGGGCCAGACGATGGTCGTCAGCGCCGATGACAAAGGAAGCCCAGTCTCCTTCCAGGATCTGAAGGGTTGCTTCAATGTCGAAACGGCCGGCGCTGTAAGCGGAATAATATGCTTTGGGCGAACCGATCCACTTTGCCTCACCGAAATCATTGAACAGCGAGGTCTCAAAGAAGCTCTCCCGGGTATGGCGGACATCTTCGTCATCCGTCACATCCAGCACCCAGCGGTACTGGGATGTTGGTCTGAGGTCCAGGTCAGCCGCAAAGGATGCGGCTTCCTTTTCCTGCACGCCGCTGTCAAAAAGCAGCGTATTCTCTTTGTAGACCCTGATCCGGAAATTCTTCTGCATGGCGCCGGTCCTGTCTGCTTCCATGCGCCAGCTGAAAATGACAGGGGATTCTTCGATGGTCAGCGGCCTGATGAGGCCATTGGTTTTCAAGTCAACAATTCTGGTCATAGGTATTCTCCGTTTTCTGCTGCCTTTATTTAACCGCAGAATCCTGCCCTGATGCAACAGCTTTCAGAAGAATCTGCGGACAGGAGGATTCTGCCTTCGAAAATGTGTTCCTGCAGCTCGACTGAGTACTCGAATTCGAGTTCCAAGGCGTTGACATACTCATCACCTGTATAGTGCAGGATGGCGAGATTTACCGTTTCCGTGATTTCGGTGCCGTCTTTCAGAACAGCGCAGAACTGAACGTCAACTGCTTCCGGACGCAGGTTGAAGCCGATGTCTGCGCGATAGACTTCATAGCCGTCTTCTTCATAGATCGGATCCTCCAGCCTGCTGAATGTGACGGTTTCATCGGCCAGACCATACAGGCCGGTAATGGTGAAGCCCGGATCGTCCGGCTTTTCCCAGCCGACCAGGACAGTGTACAGGAAATTGGCAGGAGCTGTCTCAGCTTCTGCCGGCGCTGTCTCGAACAGAGCTTAATGGTCCAGAGCCGGGCTGTGGGAAGCGATAACCCCCGTCAGCATGCTCGGGACAAGCGCGATGGAATACAGTGTTTTTCTGATTTTGTTCATTTCCATTCTCGTGTAACCCTTTCTCAATTACATAGACATAATACTGACATAGCGAAGCGAGTATGCTAATGCTAATATCAGAAAAAATACTGAACTTATATTATAAAATGTTTCTGAAAGAAAACAATACTGACATAAATACAGCATTTCTGCCGGAAAGGCATCAATGCGGAAGAGAATTCCAAGCTTCACGAACGGGAAAATGAAAAACACCCCGCAGGGTGTTTTTCACAAATCCGGATGGAAAAAGAATCATTTCGAAAAAGGAGATCTTAATGGGCGGTCTTATTCAAACCATCCGCCGGGAAGCCAGTCTTTCTGATTCTCCAGCATGCTTTCAAACAGATTCCTTCCGTCATGGAGTGAGACGGAAGCCATCATCGGATCATTCATGAAAGTGGTGAAGCCTG
>JAFWCP010000301.1 GCA_017536845.1 Solobacterium sp.
CGGGGTGAACTACTTCATCTTCCGCCAGTTCAAGGTCTTCTATGACATCAATACCGTCCTGACCGGGGCCGGCGGCGTTGCCGCCCACTTCCAGGAGAACATCATGCGGCAGATCTTTTCGGCCAACGGCATGATCCATGTCATTGCCTTCCTGCTGCCATCACTCCTCTACGCGATGATCGGCTTCAGACATGATGAGGCAAAGCCGACTGACCTTTCCCGCAAGCTGTTTACCCTTTCACTGGCGGTGTCCTTCCTGCTGGCCGGCCTGCTGCTGATCGCGACCGACAACATCTACAAACGCGTCCTGCATACCGAATATGATTTCCAGACCGCAGTTGCCGACTTCGGCCTGATGGCCGCCCTGCCGATGGACCTGCTTAACAGCAGCGCCCCGGATACCGTGACCTTCACGGCCACCCCCACCCCCGAACCGGTTCAGGTTCCGGAAGAAACCGCGGTTCCTGAAGAAACACCGGTCCCGGAAACCGTCTATGCCGACAATGTCATGGACATTGACTTTGACGGAAGGCAAGGCAACGCGACCGATGAAGCCCTGGACACCTACGTCCAGATGCAGAAACCGTCAAAGCAGAATGAGATGACCGGGATCTTCAAAGGCAAGAACCTGATCATGATCACGGCAGAAGCCTTCTCCGGCTATATCATCGACCCGGTCAAAACACCGACCCTCTACCGGCTGGCCAACAACGGCATCCAGTTTACCGACTACTACCAGCAGGCTTCAGCCGGCACGACCGGCGGCGAATACCAGATCCTCTTCGGCAACCTGCCGACAAGCGGCGGCAGCTCGGTCCCGAAGATGATCGGCCGCAACAACTACTTTACGATGGGCTCACAGCTTAACCGGCTGGGTTATGAAGGCTGGGCCTTCCATAACAACTCGGCGGACTTCTATGACCGCATCCATACCCATCAGCACCTGGGCTATTCCCATGGCTTTATGGGCTACGGCACCGGCATGGAAGAATTCGTCACCTGGCAATGGCCGCAGTCGGACAAGGAAATGTTCACCGGCACCTTCCCGATGTACTGTGACGAAGACCGCTTCAACGTCTATTACATGACCGTTTCCGGCCACAACGACTATACCTTCTACGGCAACGCGATGTCGGAAAAACACAAAGAGGAGACCGAAGACCTCCCCTACAGTGAAACGGTGCGTGCCTATTACGCCTGCAATTATGAGCTGGAAGAAGCACTGACATGGCTGATCGGCGCTCTGGCCGAAAAGGGGCTGCTGGACGATACCGTCATCTGCCTGGCACCGGACCACTTCCCCTATGGCCTTGACCGTGAAGGCTATGTCGGCAACCTGCCGTATACCGATGAATTATACCGATTCCACATCACCACGACCATGGAACGCGATACCAACCGATGGATCCTGTGGTGCGGTGCTCTCGAAGATGAAGAGCCGATCATTGTTGATGCGCCGACCTCTTCCCTGGACATCCTGCCGACCCTTTCCAACCTGTTCGGGCTGGAGTGGGATTCCCGCCTGTTCCCGGGCCGGGACGTCTTCTCCGATGCCATGCCGCTCGTCTTCAACATGAACTATGACTGGCGGACGGAACTGGGCACCTATGTTGCCTATTCCGGCACCTTCTATCCCGATGAGGAAGATGCAGAAATCCCGGACGGGTACGTCGACGCCATCCGGGACATTGTTGCAGATAAGATCACCTTCTGCAAAGGCTATAACAATACCGATTATTTCGGTCACCTATTCGACGACAGCGAATGACTGCGGACCAAGCACAAGGCCGCGGTCTTTTTTGATGTCGCCGATGGCATATACAATCCTTTCCGCCCGGATATCCGCTTTTCTGCTTACGGGATCAGGATTGACGGCGATGATGAAACGGCCCCGCCGGTAGACAAACGGCTCTTCGCTGAGCACGTCGAAGTACGTATCAGCCTGCAGTTCTTCATGTTCATGGCGCAGCGCGATCAGCTCACGCATCGTTTCCAGCAGTGAGCCTTTGACGCCAAGCTGTTCATCAACGGACGGACCGTCCGGTTCGCATGGCAGGTAGGGTGCATCAGATGTACTGAAGCCCATATTCACCTTGCCTTTTTCCCACTGCATGGGCGTACGGCTGCCGGTGCGCTGGTAGCCGCCTTCCTTTGTCGGCACATCCAGATAATGCATGCCGATCTCATCACCGTAGTAGACAAACGGCACTCCCGGCATCGTCATCAGAAAGCCCGCAAACAGCATCATCTCACGCTGGCTGAGGGTCAAAGCCGGCCGGGGCGTATCGTGGTTGCAGGTAAACATCGAGATATACCCGCTCTGCCTTGTCGCTTTGTATTTTGGCAGGTAATCGGCCAGGAAACGGCGGATCTTCCCGCCGCTGCCGGCCTTGAAGAAGGAATGGTCGCCGCCCTCGGTTTCATAATCCCGCAGCAACGTGTTGTAGCCGTTATGGTGATGGTCGAGATAAAAGTCCATATGGAAGCCGCCCAGGCAGATCGCCAGATAAGGATTGCTCCACTCCGAAACCAGCGCTGCCTGCGGATATTCTTTGTCCAGCATGGTGCGGACATCACGCCAGACGGCAGCCGTCAGCGACTTGTTTTCGTCATCGTTTTTGACCAGCGAATCGGCCATGTCGACCCGGAAGCCGTCACAGCCACGGTCCAGCCAGTAACGGATGACCTTTTTAAGATCTTCCCTTGTCGCTGTCGCTTCCGGGGAATCCGGAGCAGACATCCATGCCCTGTCCCGTTTCCCCCAGCCATAGTTCAGAGCCGGCTGGGAGGCGAAGAAGTTCAGCATGTATGCCCCAGCCCTTTCGCTCATGCCGGAGATGTAGGGATGCCCTTCAATGCCTTCAAAGGCATGCGACGTCCAGACATAGCGGCCGGAGTATTCATTCGGCTCAGCTTCAGCGGATGCCTTGAACCAGGCATGTTCATCGGACGTATGCCCGGGCACCAGGTCGAGAAGGACCCTGATTCCCCTTGCATGGGCGGTTTCGATCAGCCGGTCAAAGTCTTCATCCGTGCCGTACCGTCCGGCAATTTGATAATAATCGCGGACGTCATAGCCGGCATCCCGAAACGGCGAATCGAAGATCGGGTTGAGCCAGAGGGCATTGCAGCCAAGATAGGCGATATACTCCAGCTTTTCGGTGATGCCGTTAAGGTCACCGATGCCGTCACCGTTGGTATCGCAGAATGACTGCGGGTAGATTTCATAGAAAACCGCGTCTTTGAGCCAGTCAGGCATACAGGATCCTCCTACTTTGTCAGGATTGCAGCGCTGAGCGGCGGCATGACAATCCCCTGCTCATTCAGGACAACGGCTGTATCGCCGGTGGACAGGTCCGCTGCCAGATTTCCAAAGCCGAGCTGGCTGATGGGAATCGTTTCCTCGCCTTCGCTCGTATTGATCACGATCAGGACGTTTTCATATTCATCCGCAACCTTTTCCAGCACGCAGTATTCTTCTTCGCACAGGTCTTCATAGACAAAGACCATGCCCCGGGCAATGGCCGGATAGTTCTTCCTGGCCTGCACAAGCTTTCGGTAATAGCTGTAAATGGATGACGGATCATCCTTCTGCTGGTCATACGGCGGATAATACATGGAAACATTTTCCATATCCTGAGGCCCGACACAGGAAGGACTGTCGTTCCAGTACATCGGAGCCCGGAAGTTTTCATCCCTTCCCGACCCCTTCATGCCGATCTCTTCGCCATAATACACAAAGGCATTGCCGCCCATGAGCAGGTTGAGAGCACCGGCCAGCTTGACCTTGTTCTGGCCGAACTCCCCGGCATAATAGCCGGCGCTGCGGGCCATGTCATGGTTGGTATAGAACGGTGCGTTGACATAGGCAGGATTGACGGTGCTGTACAGGCTTTCCTCCTTCTTGAGGGCGTTGGCATAGTCATCCGCCCCATAGGAGCCTA
>JAFWCP010000302.1 GCA_017536845.1 Solobacterium sp.
GGCAGAAGTTCTACGGGCTGCTGACCGAGTTCATTGAGAACCAGAAAAGATACATGAAGCTTTGGGCGGAGGTTCATAATGAAGAAAACGGAAGCTAAAACATCAGGGTTAATCCTTGCCGGAACAGTCCGGGAAAGATCCCGAAAAAAAGTGAAAGTAGCGGATAAACCGGAAACGGAAATCGTCACGTATGTCGTTGCGGATGATGAGGACAGGAAATACTATCTTGATGACTTCGAGCCGGAAGGTTATTACAGTATCGGGGAACGGATAGAGGTTCAGGTATACGTAAAGCCTTATGAGAAAAAGAAAGGCGGCTTGTCGTATTCCCTGTCTGTAGCCAAGGAATATCAGCCAAGGATAAAAGGTGAATCTTTCTGATATAACAGAACACCCGTATTTCGTTATTACGAGATACGGGTGTCTTCACGTCTCTTATTTGACTGGCTGCGAATGTTAATGAGCAAAAAAGTCTGATTCAGGGAAACCGCGATGACACTGTATGGATCTTCCAGATAACTGTTTTCGGCAAGGGGATATTCCTTCCTGAATTCTTCCGTCAGGAATCTGGCTGCAGCTTCATGGTCGCTGAAGGTATTGCTTCCTTTGAGCATGTACTGATAGCCTTCCTGGGCTGTTTCCCAGGTTGCATCAGCGTTGTAGTACAGATCACCGATGCGGACGATGTTCCAGGCATGAGGGGCATTGTCGGCACTGCCGGAGATGATCCTGGTATCAATGCCCCAGTCCAACAGCATCCTGTACATCAGTACCGTATAGCCCTGGCAGACACAGGTTTTGTTGATCAGTGCGGCATAGGCCGTATGCGGGAGCTTGTAGGATGCATTGCCAACGTGAGTACTGTCGTACGTTACATGGGCAATGACATAGTCATAGATCTTCTTAAAACGGCTGTATTCAGATTCCGACATGCTTAAGCCAATCTCTTTGTATACCCTGGCAAGGGAATCCGTGACGGCAGTCTCCTGTTCCTTTGTCGTGTAATAGCCCAGGTGGAAGGTATACACAACATCACGGTCAGCACCGCTGCCGCTGTAGGAACACGACATCTGCCAGCCGCCGTACTGGAAGGCAAGGTAGTCACCTTCAGTGCTCTGGCCGGTATGCCTGACAGCCTCATCCATCATGGCAGCAGCCATGCCTTTGAAGTCATCGGAAGCTGTATCAAAATGGAAGGTGACCGTTTCCGCTCTGTTTACCATCTGTTCCCTGATATAGGCGGCGGCATCAGCGATGCTGTTAAAGATGACAGCTGCTTCTGTCCTGGCCCGGTAAACAGAAGCGGTGTCATAGGTCATTTCCTTTTCCACAGCACCGGTATAGAAGGGACTGACAGATGTTCAGGTGATGGAAGAACTGTCAGCGTGTGGGGTTTGTGCCTGCAGGGGCAGGAATCCCTCAGCAAGCATGCATGAAGAGAGCATGCCTGCAGCAAGGAAACGAAGAATTGTATCTATGGTTGCTTCTCCTTTCTGTCTTTCACCATTGTTATACCCAAACCTCCGCTGACAGATGCAGTCCGAATCACATGCAAGGATGCGCAGGTGCTGAAAAACATGACTGATCAGCAATCCAGGCAATCAGTGGATGGTTCTTTTGAAACAAGGGAAGGTGAAACACCGGCAAGCCGTGAACAGGAATCTCCCTGACAGCTGAGGCCGACAAAGAAACCCATCAGCAACCCTACCCCCTGTAAGCTGCTGACAGCGGGGAATGGTTGCTGATGGGTAGTAATTACTTGAAATTCAGTTCTGCAAAACGCCGGTGATTTCGTCAAAGTGGTATCGGTGATGATCAATGACAATCCATCCCTTTGCCATCAAACCGGTTCTGGTATCGTAGTAATACGTATTGCCGGCCTGGTCCGGATAGAGCTGTACTTCCGGCCCGGTGACCGTATACCAGCCTTTGGCCATGGCTCCCTGGGCGTTGTAGCGCACCCATTTGCCGGTTTTGTTCATCATGCTTCTGTAGACGAGCTTATACATGCCATGGTCACTTTCATGGGCAATCTCTCTTTTCTGTGCTGGTGTCCAGTTGTCTTCATCCTGGTAGATGTAGGGAATCCAGACTTCTTTCCCTACAGCCTTGGCGCCGTCATAGATACTGTCCAGCCAGTACCAGGCATTGGATGCAGGATCATAGATTTCTCTTCCTCTTTCCACGCCATACAGGGAATCCCAGATGTTTTTGGGATCACCGGCAACTGCCTGTCGGGTATTGTTTTCATACCAGAAATCCTTCCCTGTCCTGAAGTCATGCACAAAGCCGAAGGGAATGGCCAGGGAATCAATGACATTGACATTGCAGACAGCAGTCCTGTTTCCGTTCTGGGTCTGCACCGTGACAGCTGCCTTTCCGGTATGCTGTGCTTTGACAAGGCCTGTTTCGGATACATAGACACTGCTGTCTGAGGCTTTCCAGAGGACAGTCTGATTTGCGCCGGCCGGATTTACCTGGGCATTCAGCTGACAAGTCTCACCGATTTCCAGGGTCAGGGAATTCTGGCTGAGGGAAACGCCGGTGACAGCGGTGGAACCTTCCTGATAATCATATGGACAAAGGGGATAGGCATTGGTGAATTCATCCGTCCGGAATTTTTCTTTGGCATCATGGTCAGGAAAATCCCTGCTGCCTTTGAGCATGTACTGATAGCCTGCCTGAACAGGCTCCCAGGTTGCATCAATGCTGTAATACAGACTGTCGATGCCGACGATATTCCAGGCATGATCACCATTGCTGGTATCACCGCTGATGATTCTTGTATCAATCCCCCAGTCCAGCAGCATCCTGTACATCAGCAATGCATAGCCCTGGCAGACACTGGTGCCGTTGATTAATGCGGCATAGGCAGTGTGTTTCAGGGTATAAGCTTCATTATCAAGGTTGGCATAGTCATAGGTGACATGGGAAATGACATAGTCATAGATTTTCTTAAAGCGGGTGTATTCAGAGTCTGACCAGTTCAGGCCGATTTCCCTGTACACCTGAGCAAGACGGTCAGTCACTGTCTGTTCCTGTTCCTTTGTCGTGTAATAGTCCAGGATGATTCGGTAAACGATATCATCCTCGTAAAAGCCATGTACGCCACGCTGCACACGATAACTGCCGTACTGGAAAGCAAGGTAATCCCCTTCATTGCCTTTGCCGGTATGGGTGAAAGCAGCCGCCATCATGGCATCGCCTGTTTCAACGATGTCTCCGGAATCTTCTGTAAGGTGGAAGGATATGATTTCTTCATGATTCACCATCTGCTCTCTGATATAGGCTCCGGCCTCGGCAATGCTGTCGAAATAGACATCTGCCTGAGGATCAGCTTTGGCCTGGTATACAGGGGCGGCAGCACTTACCGTGCTTTCCCCATCCGCATAACGGGTGCAGGTGTATGTGATGACGGTCACGTCATCCTGGGGTGTTTCTGCCGCTAGCGGCAGGACCCCCTCAGCAAGCATGCATGCAGACATCATGCCTGCAGCCATGGAACGAAGGATTCTGTTCATTGTTTTTATTCTCCTTTTATTTCCAGTATTATACTCCGATGTACAGTGACAAGGGTATTCAGAATACAGGAATGTGCAGGTGATACATCGGTATCATAAGAATCGTCCTTCCTGGAGGTTTCACCTGTAAATTCTATATCCTCAATACGTGAGGTATCCTATGGAAGAGAAGCTTGTGACATTGCTGAAGGGAATCATTGATCATAACGGTCCCGAATATCCGGTGAACAATCCGTATGAGGTTTACCGTACAGTAGTTCATCAAGAAGCAGCAGATCAGAAGACTGCGGCCGCATTGATGTACACGCTGCTCATGCAGATCCCTGATGCGGCAAAGAAAATGAAGGAAGAGGAACTTGTCAGGTTCATCTGTATCCAATGCAGCCTGAAAAAGGAAATGGCAGAGAAACTGGCAGAAGTATACCTTGCCGTGTATTCCGCTTCCAATCAGAAGGAATGGGAATCCCAGATAGGTGCCGGTTTACGGGAATTCCTGGAACAGGAATGGGAGTTTCAGTGGGACGGCACATCCCGATGGAACGGACCTTCCGTGTATCTGGACTGTTATTACCATGCTGAAGTATGTGTGGCTGCCAAAGCAAAAGCTGCAGATGACAAAGAACTGCAGGCAATGCTGAAGAAGAATCCTTTCCTTGAAGCCGGGACCATCGCAGAGCATTTCCGGAAGAGCCTTTGTGACTGTCTTGACAGGGACTTTGAGGAGTTCTGTACCGCTGAGGACTATTACGAACCATGCATTGATGATTTTGAACTGGAATATTACGCGAAGGAATGGTGCCAGGAGCATGGCTTTGCATTGCTGGAGTGTGAAGGTTCAGGGGATACCGGTGATTACGAGAGCTATGGTGGTCGCTGGTAATAATTGTGCAACTGCGATCTGCTGGGGAGGGCATACACACGAATGAAGATACCCATGAATAAAATTATACGGCTTCAAAGAGGACACATGGTTGTGTCTTCTTTTTTTTATCAC
>JAFWCP010000303.1 GCA_017536845.1 Solobacterium sp.
AGCATGCGGGCATAGCTCATGGCCAGCCGGCTCTTGCCGGTGCCGGCCATGCCGGCCAGGATGGTCAGGGGATTTGTCTTGAGGGAGATATGGAAGTTGTACAGGTCACGGTCCTGATACTGCAGGCACTGGTCCATCGTCAGCTTCTTGAGCGCTTCCAGGAAATGGTATTCCCGGGATGCGATGATATCCGCTTCCGAATACAGTTCAGCCCGGTCGGTGATCTGTTCCAGGGTGCGGATCCTGCCTTTTTCGGCTTCCATGACGGCAAAGCGCTCGGCCAGGCGCACCTGGTTGAAGAAATTGCTTTCCATGAACACGACCGAAGAAGATGCCCGTATGATCAGGGCCTTATGGTCGGCAAAGGCGGTCAGGTCAACCTTGACCGTATGTTCAAAGTCCACGCAGTGCCACATCTCCGGGTTGGCCGGGTCGGCTTCCAGGAAGGCCCCGCCGGGGAGGTCTTTCAGACGGTAGGCAAAGGAGCCGCAGATGATCATCTCCGGGGCAATGGCCAGCTGGCTGTTATAGCCGCGCAGCTCAAAATACTCCCCTTTCCTGAGCATCCGCTCAAACCTTGCCTGCTCATACACCGCCCGGGGCACCATCTCGAAGAAGTGGAACATCTCCGGCTTGTCTTCAATCAGGGATGTGATGTAGAGGTTCTTGTACCAGCGGGTGTTGTTCTTGCTGTAGACATAGTCAGGCTGAAAGACCATCAGCTTGCCGCTGAGGTAATCTTCCAGCTTGCTTTCCCGGTCATCGTCAAAGCTGATGGTATCATAGCCCCATGGCAGCACTTCTTCATCCTGGTTGTTGTCAAAGCCGATGTAGCTGTCACCGGTTTCCGCTAACGGCGCCAGGCTCAGCACCGGGGCGGGATCGGCACATAACGGCTCGACATAGAACTGGATGGAGCCGGTGTTGACATAGCGTACGGCGTTATAGGAGCGCAGCCTGCCGATCATATACGTCCGGCTGCAGAGGTCAAGCAGGGCCAGGTCTTCCCTGGTGACATCGGCGATGTTTTCGTTTGCATTATTCACTGCCATTGGCTTCACCGCCTTTGAGGATCTGGGCAATGGCGAACTTTGCCGCCAGCACCTTCTGGACACCCGCGTAATCACGCTCTGCCAGTTTCCTGCTTTCCATGGTATTCAGCTCATCCAGCACGTCCTGATAGGAGTAACCTTTGACCGGCCGGCCCAGGACTTCGGAAAGGGTCGTTGTAATCCGTTCGATGGTGCCGATCGCCTGGTAGCGTTCCAGCTCGCGCAGATACTTCTTCATATCCGCCAGATATTCCGCTTCCTTCTTCTTCGCCGCGCTCTTCATTTCCGCAATCGTGCGGTTCAGGGCGTCACGTTCTTTCTTCAGCTCCTCAATCTGTGCCTTCGTATTTTCCATGTCGATCTGCTTGCGCTCGGCCTTGACGGTATCCATCGTCCTTTCACTGACCCCGCAGGCCAGCCGCACCAGGTTGTCATAGGACAGCGGCAGCTTCAGGACATCATATTCCGGCCGTTTTTCTTCCAGATAATCGAAATCATCCTCATCCAGGGTTTCATACGTCAGGCCAAGCAGACGCATGCTGAATTCCTTGAAGGCAGGAAATGCGGAAGCCAGCCTGTCTTCGGCCGCTGCCAGGGCAGCCCGGACGGCGTCATTGTCGGCCGTGCGGTAATTCTCTTCGGTATAGCGGTCAAGTTCCTGCTTGGTAATCCTTTCCGGCGCCTTGCCGGTGCAGCGGATGAAGACAGAACGGTTTAACCCGCGCCTTTCAAAGGTGCGTTTGAAATCGTCCGTGGTATAAAGCCGGTAGACCTGTTTCCTTCCTTCTTTGTCAAGATTGACCAGATGAAGCATATCCATTTTCCTCCTTCAGCATAAATGGGAACATCGCCATGGCCGCTAAGGCAATGGCATCCCCGTCAATCGGCAGGTCCTCTTTGAGGACGGCGGCCTTCTGGTCGTGCTGCACGGCCAGCAGCGTGCGCACGCAGAACAGCACGGTATCATTTTCTTCAATCAGGACGGTAAACGGCCGGGCCTTTGTCCCCCAGGCATTGGGGATCTTGAGGACCAGGGTGTTTTCCGCCGTCACATACTGGCTATCGTCCATGCCGACATAGACCACCCGGTATGTATGGGAATACACATCACTGATTTTGAATTTCAGTTCGAGATATGAATTTTTCTGTTTTCGGCTGATCAGTTTCAACAAAATGCAACCTCCTTCTTTTGATAATATGAGTAAATATCAGAACTATTGTACCATCGCATGAATGCTGATGAAAGGCAAACCGCTTTTATTTCTGCAGTTTGCCTTTGTTTCATCCGTTTTCTTTCTTTGTCAGGGCGTCGAATTTTTTCTGGACGTCCTGAATCCAGACCTGCCGG
>JAFWCP010000304.1 GCA_017536845.1 Solobacterium sp.
CCTTGATGATCCTTTCAAGATTCTGATAAAACATGCCCATATGCAGGCCGTCCGCCAGGCCATGGTGGACACACAGCGTTACCGGCATCATCCACCTGCCCTTTTCATCCTGTTCATACTTTCCCCAAGAAATCCGCGGGTTGCAGTCTTCCCCTGCCCCCAGCGGCTGTTCCAGCGAAACATAGTGCAGCCATGGCAGGCAGGAAACAAAGTACATGCTCAGGGCGTCATCATGTTCTTCCAGCACGGTCTGCTCCCTTGCCGCAAGCCGTTTCTTCGCTGCGGTTTCCATATATTCATCCAGCGGCATATGGTGGCCAAGGGAACAGTAGACGTAGGTACCGTTGTCCAGCAGTTCAACGTGGGAAGTATCGCAGGAAGCAAACTCAATCACCTGCCCGCCGACGCAGCGCTGACGCAGCTGGCGCACTCCATCAGCCGCCAGGGCACTGAAATGCAGAAACAGCAGGAAGAAGGACCAGTCCTTCGCCTTTGCCAGCCGGATCACGTCACTGACATCGACCATGACCGTTACCGACGTATACGGATAGGCCATGTTCAGAAAGTGGGCCAGATGTTCGCGGCGGGCGTAGGTATCCATATCAATCAGGATATGTTCTTTCATAGCCATTCACCGGCGAGCATGGTCTGCGCAGGGCGGGTATAGACGATCCGGTAATGGGGATCATACAGCTGCCTGAACAGGTCGCTGTGGTGGATGGACGTGAACGCCTGGCCGCGGAACCATGCCGCAGCGGCGTCAAAATCCTCCTGTTCGAACATGACCGGGTAATCGGTAATTGTACGGCTGAGCTTTTTGAAGTCATGCATGAAAGCCGACATCTGCGGTACAAATGCCCGGGCAGCCCCGACCGCCAGTTCATGGATCATCTCGGCATCGGGGTGTTCAATCGCCGCCAGCTGCAGGCGGGAAATATGGTCGCCGACCGGCACAAACAGCGGAAGATCCGGCTGATACGTCACATTGGCAAGCTCTTCCTTCAAGGCAAGAAACGCGCCTTTTTCATCCTTCAGCATATGCCGTGACCCGCAATGGAACTGATACAGCAGTTTCAGGCAGTCCTCGGCCTGCATGCGGGGGTAGAGAATCAGATGCTCATTCAGGCAGGCAGAAAAATCCATAATCATCATCCTTTCGTCAGTCTTCTGATGGTATTCACAAGGGCATCCATCTGATAAAGCACCGGGAAGACCTTTTCCCCATGGCGCTTGACGGCCGCATCGGCCAAAGGCAGGATGTATGTCACCGTTTCCTCGACATACTGTCCCATTTTTTCCGTTTTGAAACCGGCATACATCTCCGACAGGTTGCCGCAGCGGTCAAACAGCTTGACCGTACAGGCATCGGGATCCTTCGCGATTGCGGCATAATACTCCTCTTCAATATAGCCCTTTTTCTTTGTGACAAGGGCAACGATTGCCTGTACCCTTGCCGGAAAAGGCAGATCTTCAGCTGCCGTGCCGGTATCTTCAGGCACATCGTGCAGCAGCATGGCGCAAAGCAGGTCCTCATCGGCAAAGCCGCAGGCTGCAGCGTGGTACGCCAGCAGAAACGGATGGCGGATATACGGGACATCCGCTGCCGCCGCATCGGTTTTTTTCCGCCATTGGCCATCATGCTTTGTTTCTGCATATTCCACGGCCCGGGCGAGGTTTTCCATCTGCCTTTCGGCCGCAAACGAAAGCAGTTTTTCCTTCAGTACGGACGCGTCGGTTTCCGCGGAAAAACAGAACCTTTTATCATTCATTCATCATCACTCCTGAGATTTCCTTTGCGTATATGCTTCTTCAGGATGGCATCGGTCAGCTCATAGAGCCTTTCCGATCCCTCCTTCGTCCGCTTCTGACGCTGATACACCTGTTCGGCATGGACGCCATGTTCCTTCCAGTCACCGCCGTCATTGGCATCATTCAGCAATAACGGCTGCAGGTTGTCAAGCGCCCTGGCAAACCTTGCCTCAGCCGTCACACCGGCTTCGAATTCATCAAACAGACCGCTGAAAAGCTCCTTCTGGTCATCCGGAAGCAGGGAAAAAATCCTTTCCTTTGCCTTTTCTTCCCTTTCCTTCTGGGTTGCAAGCCCTTCTGTATCATACGCATACGTGTCACCCGCGTCAATTTCAACAATATCATGGATCAGGCACATGAGCATCACTCTGGCAATATCAGTCTCCTCATTGGCATATTCCTGAAGGAGATATGCCATCACCGCCATGTGCCAGGCATGCTCGGCATCGTTTTCCCTGCGGCCATGGCCGCTGAGATGGGTCTGGCGCAGGACATTCTTGCATTTGTCAATTTCCAGGATAAAGCTGAGCTGGCGTATCAGACGGCTGTCGTCATATTTTTCTTCCGCAAAATCAATGAGCTCGCCCTTGCGCAGTTCATAGTCCGCCGCATCGCGCAGATGCCCTTCAGCATCCTTCCAGCAGCACCTCCTGGTCCCCTGGAAGCGGAAGCCGAGCGTTTCATACACATGGCGGGCCCGCTGGTTGGCCGGGTCGGTATCCAGGATGATGCGTTCAACACCCATATGGAACAGCTCCTTGACAAGCAGCGATAAGGCTGTCCGTCCATACCCCTGGTTCTGGCGGGAAACGTCGCAGATCTTGATGCCGATCTGGGCGGTGCGGGAGCTGATGCGGTGGTAGTTCATCTCCCCGGCCGGGACATCATCAATTTCCAGAATGAGCCGGCGGCTGTTCTCGCTGTCATTGGCCAGTGACGAGGCCACCTTTTCAACGGTTGTATGCAGGCCGTCGGGGAAGCCGGCATGGGCCATGACAGCGCCGTCATTC
>JAFWCP010000305.1 GCA_017536845.1 Solobacterium sp.
ACGAACATGTCCATCTCGACACCATGCCCGAACGCTTCGTGGGCAATCAGGCCGCTGACGCCGGGGGATGTGATGATGTCATATTCACCCGGTTCGATGCGCTCGGCATCAAGCAGCTCCTCCGCAAAGGCTGCTGCCTTGGCCAGGGCAGGCTTCAGGCCGGCAAAGATCTCGGGGCCGCTGCGGCCGGAGACGATCTCATTGGCATAATTGTTCATGCCGTCACGGGCGACCAGGGAAACAACGGAGCCCTCGGACATGACATAGCTCTGCCGCAGGTCACGATGGGCGCTTAAGAACATCTTGTTGACATGGGTCGACTGGGCGGAAACCATGGTATCAATGGCATCCGGGCAGATCTTCATGCCCTCATCGGAAACATCCTGCAGGCTTGATACCAGGCCGGCAAGGTCGGCTTCCTCCGGCAGGCTGCCGGTTTCCATTTCCACAAAGACCTCGGCGGGTTCATCTTCCAGGCAGGGCGTCGGATAATACGCGATGCCCAGTTCTCTGAGCAGGCTTTCCTGCTGTTCCATGTCGGCCAGGATCTTTGCCGCGGTTTCTTCCGGCCGGGCCGGGTCAAAATCATTCAGGGCATATTCACGATAGCCCCCGTCCCGATAGAGACGGATGACGATGCCGCGTTCCGTAGTGGTTGTATGCCGGCTCAGGCTTTTGGCGTGCTGGGAAATGCGGACGGCAAATCCCGGCGAATCGGTCGCCAGAATGCTGACATATTCATAATGCCGGCCCAGCAGTCCGAGAAGCTGCTTCAAAGGACCGGATATATTTGCAAGATATGACGAAAACGGTGCTTTCATTCTAAATTCTCTCCTTTCTTTCTGTATGGCAGAAAGAATAACATATAACTATCATTTTTGAAAACTTTTTCATCCCTCAACTGAAAACAGAGGCGAACAATCGCCTCTGCCCTATTGTTTTACGGTAATGCCGGCTGCAGATACTTTCACCGTAACAGTCCCGTAACGGGTTTCGTATACATTGGCGCCGGCCTCTTCCAGCAGCTGCAGGGTCTTTGTCATTTCAGCCTGCGTCGGTTCGTCGTTACTGTCGGTGATCACAGCATATGAGGGGGATGTGCTCTTCAGGAAGGCGGCAAGGCCTTTCTGGTAATGGCCGTGGTAAGGTACCTTGAGGACGTCAGCCTGAATGCCCATCGCCGTCAGTTCGGCCAGCCGTTCCTCCTCGGCGTCGCCGGTAAACAGCAGCGTCTGGCCCATGTATTCGACAGTCACGATCAGCGAGGAATTGTTGGACACGTCTTTTTCATACGTGCCGGCGCCAAGGATCGTATAGGAGACGCCGTCAAGGACAAAGCTGACCTTGTCTTCGACAGTCTGTGCGGAAAGCTTCTTCCTGGCAAGGGCCTGTTCGAATTCATCGATGTCTTCCGATTCCTTGGACTGGTAGGTCACATAGACCTGATCAATGTCCTTTGCCTTGATGACCGCATCGGCACCGCCGACATGGTCCTTATCATAGTGCGTGATGATCAAAGCGTCCAGATGGTCCGAACTGATCTGAGCAGCCAGTTCCTTGGCGTTTTTATCCAGTCCGGTATCAATCAGCACGGCGCTTTCATCCGTTTCAAGAAGTATGGCATCTGCCTTGCCTGCTTTGTAAAATGTCACTTTCAGAGTATCCTTTTTCATATCCGTACAGCCTGTGCTGCATAATAGCATAAATATCATCAGGATTGTAAATAATCTTTTCATACGCTGCCTCCTGATGCAGGATTCTACCAGCGTTATGTGACAGACTGCTGAACAGAAACTGATTCATAGGTGAATGAGGCTGCGTTTTCAACAAATGTTAAGAAATGTCAGAGGGCATCTTTATTGAAACGTTAATCAACTCGTTCTATAATAAACGCTCATTTTGAGGAGGTGCATGATGCGTGCAGGCCTTGATATCGGTTCCACAACCATCAAGTGTGTTGTGCTTGACGACGCGGATCAGATTGTATATTCCACTTACCAGAGACATTTCAGCCATATTGCCGAAAAGGTCCGGGAAGTGCTGGAAACCGCTGAAAACGAATTTATTAAAGGACGGGAAGTTGCCTTTGCCGTTTCCGGCTCGGCCGGGATGGGCCTTGCCCATTACTGCGGCATCCCGTTTGTGCAGGAAGTGTTTGCGGACAGGGTGGCGGCAAGGAAATACCATCCGGAAACCGACTGCATCATAGAACTGGGCGGTGAAGACGCCAAGATCCTGTTTCTGACCAATGGTCTGGAAGTGCGCATGAACGGTACCTGTGCCGGCGGCACCGGTGCTTTCATCGACCAGATGTCCGTTCTTTTAAATCTTGACAGCAGCCAGCTCAATGCCTGTGCCAACCAGGCGGCAAGAACCTATCCGATTGCTTCCCGCTGCGGCGTCTTTGCCAAAAGCGACATCCAGCCGTTAATCAACCAGGGCGCTTCCAGCGAAGACATCGCCGCTTCGATCTACCGTGCCGTTGTCAGCCAGACCATCACCGGCCTTGCCCAGGGCAGAGAGATCCGCGGAAACCTGCTCTACCTTGGCGGACCTCTCACCTTTTCCGATTACCTGCGCCGCTGTTTCGATGAAGCCTTGCACCTGCAGGGCATGTGCCCGCAGCATTCTTTGCTGTATGTTGCTCTGGGGGCGGCACTGTATGCAGACCAGCGTTTTACCATGAACGGCCTTCTGGAACGTCTGGAACAGTCGATGAAGGAAACTGAGTATGCTTCCCTGCCGCCGTTATTTGAAAACCGCGAGGATTACTGGAAGTTCCACCTGCGCCATGCCAGAGCCGCGGTTCCCCGCGTTCCCATGGATGAAAACTGCGGCCCCGTGCATATCGGCATCGATGCCGGCTCGACAACGGTCAAGATCGCTGTCATCGACGAAAAGGCACAGCTGCTGTTTACCGATTATCGCTCCAACG
>JAFWCP010000306.1 GCA_017536845.1 Solobacterium sp.
AACAGCAGCATCTGCCTGCTGACGACTCATAGCGTGCAGATATTCTGACAGGGCAAGCCTGCAGGCAATGATACTGTCTGATTCCCTTTTTGTTCTTAGATGATGGCGGAAATACATTACCGATCCGAATGCGGCTGCGGCAGCAGCGCAGACAAGAATGACAGTCTTATGTTCCTGCACTGCCTCCCATAAATCTGCAGCCATTTCCTTCAGCACTTCTGCCTGCTCAGTGACAGCTGGTTTGAGCATCGTTACAATCTCACCCTTGTGTTCACCAACGGCATATCTGACAACGCCGCCCCATCTTCTGTATAATCCCTCATCAATGCCATTCATGATTTCCTGCGGGATATGGAAAGACTCTGTAATCACCGTCATTCCATGCCTCACTTATGGATTGCAGTTATGGCAGGGGGTGTATCCCATATTCAGTATCTGCTGCCTGGTATAACCGGAGAGGTCTACCTTATTGCTGCTGGACATTTTCTTCACACTGCCGCACCAGCTGTAATGGAACACGCCTGTTCTGGCATTGCCTACATAGCTGTAGCTCGGCGTCGGTGTTGGTGTTGGCTGTGGCTGTGGCGTTGGCTGTGGCTGAGGGGTAGGCTTCGGTGTTGGCTGTGGTTCAGGCTCTTGATACGATTCAGTCTTAAGCACCCCAGTCATTTCATCAAAATAATATGTTTGGCCACCAATGCTGTAATACCCCTTTACCATTTCACCAGTGATGAAATCATAGAAATAGGTATTGTAGGCCTGTTCAGGATAGAGTTTCAGATCCCTGTCGCTCGACACGGTAAACCAGCCTTTGATCATCTTGCCGCTGTAGTCATACCTGACCCATTTACCTTGCTTGTTGATGCCCTTCTTGACATCTTCCTGATAGATATAGGGCATCCAGACTTCTTTCTCTCTTGCGGCAGCACCATTCTCCACGGCATCCAGCCAGTACCAGGCATCAGATTCAGGGTCATAAATTTCTCTGCCTCTTTCAATGTTGTAAACAGTGTCCGTGATGTTTTTCGGATCACCGTATACACCCTGTCTCTGGCCGTTTTCATACCAGTAGTCCTTACCGTTTTCATGGACGAATCCAAACTGACGACCTTCTGCCTGAATCTGCAGCGGGCTGATGATGAAGCTGACAAGCATCATCATGCATAATACGAATTTCTTCAGCATATTCTGCTTCCTCCTTTTCACCGTTATTATAGCGTTCCCTGCGGAACAGAACCATGCCCAAAAAATCGGCATGAAATCTGAAGAATGATTGTTCTGCATCTGCACTTTCCCATGTCAGGCAGTCATCTTACACATAAACCTCTCCTGATGATTTATCGATTTTCCTTACTTTATCACCAGTTTCACAGCTTCGTATCAGTGCCGGATCTTCCTGAAGATTAAGTTCTCCAGAAACACGTTACATCCATGTCTATATGCAATGAAAAGAAGATTCTTTCAGATGATGTTCTTCACAGCCATTATGAGAAGAGGTCATCCAGGGTAATCACATTTGTAAAGACGCCGCTGTATTCATTATGCTTCAAGCCAAAGGTCGTGATCAGAGTGCTGTGGATGGAAGTTTTGCGAGAAACCAGCTTCATAACCTTTTCCGGCCTGCTCAGCAGTGTCCGGTAATACGACTTGTCAACAGTAAACTCATCATTTGTAAACCTGATCTCACACATGTTGATGACGTTATCATTCCTGATCAGAAGAAGGTCAATCTGTGTTCCTTCCTCATCACCACCCTTTTTTGACCAGGCTGAGCTGGAAGTGATCACGCCTGAAATACCTAATGCCCGTTTGATCTGGTCAATGTGGTTAAAGCAGACATTTTCAAACGCAAAACCACGCCAGCTGACAACAGACTGTTCCGTCATGTTCTGCTGCCAGAAATTCTCATTTGTCCTGACCCTGCTTTCCATAAAATGAAGATAAAACAGGCAGAACGGATCAGTCAGCTTAAAGTGCTCCTCGTTCTTTTTCAAACCAAACGGAACATACCTGATGATAAATCCACTTGATAACAAAGCATGAAGACTTTCTGTCAGTGTTCCGCCTTCAGGAATTTTCGTTTTTTCTGATATTTCTTTTCTTGTGTAACCGGCATTTTTCGTATATAAAAAGCGGACAATGCTTTTGATCCTTGCCGGATTTGTAAACACCGAATCAAAAAGCCGGTCAAATTCGAATTGAAGAAGCGCATTTCGCGAAAAGAAAACTCTGTCAACACTCTGTGCAAAACTCATATCTTCCCGTACATAATTCATATAATATGGGATGCCGCCAAAAATCATATAACTTTGAACAATGTCATAACGGGAAATGCTGACATTTCTGCTACGGTAGAATTCTTCACATTCCCGCAAGGTAAACGGAGAAAGCTTTATTTCATAGGTCACCCTTCCATACAGACCGCCATGATTGTTAATCATCTTATTCAGAATCCAGGAATTTGCGCTGCCGCAGACAATGACCATCAGATGATCACGATGACAGGCCCAGATATTCCAGAAACCTTCAAATGCACTCAGAAATCCGGAACGAGGACTGTCAAGCCAGGGAAGCTCATCAAGGAATACCAGTTGTCTGGATCCGTCATCCTTTTTTTTGAGATACATCTCCAACAGGAAAAAAGCATCCATCCAGGTTTGCGGTATTTCACCCGGTTCCATACCTTGTTCTGTCAGCGAGTTATAAAACGCCTTCAACTGTGCTTTCAGTTTTCCCCTTTCTTCCATGTCCGCAGGGGAAATCCCCGCATGTCTGAACGTAATGCGTCCCTTGAATGTTTCCTCTACAAGGTATGTTTTTCCAACACGCTGCCTTCCATATATTGCCACCAATTCTGACCGGCCGCTGTTATACAGCCTGTTCAGATTTTTGATTTCCTGTTGTCTGCCGATCATCATAGTACGCCCCCTTTCATTTTATTCCGAGAAAACTCAGATTTTGTATCAGTTTTCTCGGAATATAATTCTTCCAGAGATGATCAGACCTGATAAATTGCGAAAACTCAGTCTCTTTTCCGAGGTTGGCTGAATCAATGCCTGTCAAATCTGTTTTGCCGGGTATCTCATTTCACATCCGAACGGCAGTGACTCCTTATCCTGATTCAGCCACTTTGTCTCCCCAAGCACGCGTTCTTCTGCCTTCCCGATCAAAATGAGCCTGATTTTCCATCAGGCTCACGATGCAGATAGTTTCCGCCAGGAAATCATGCTGAAGAAGGACATGAATAAAAGCGTCAGGATCAGGATGAATGGATGTTCAGGAAAGTCATACCTCAACAAAGAGGAAATCCCGACCGGCGCAAGCAGGAACACGAGCAGCGAGGCCGTCATCACCCCGCAGGCAACCAGGCCGCCGGCTTTCTGCGCCAGATCCATGGCAAGAACCTCCAGAAAGGCTATGACAAGAAGGTCAAGAATTCCTTTTCCTGCCAGATATAGATACAACGGCATGGAAGAAGAGATGCCGAACAGTTCATTGGCAGGTGTATGAAGAGGCACTGTTTCATAGTAGGAGAAGATCTTACGGGCATGGAACCCATAGACAATCAAAAGCGTCAGGCAGCCAAAGAGAAAAAACAGCACAAAATGGGACAGGAGGTATTTCCTGCGCCCTTCGGCCGAAGAATCATACAGACGGATCAGGCCGCTCTGAAATACAGGTGAAAGAACCGTAATCATCAACAGGCACATCGGCAGGAAACATAAGACCTGGCGGGTATAGCCGATTAAGGAGCCGTTCTGATTGACAAACAGCCGGATGCCCGTGTAATTGCCGTAGTTTTTCGCCCCGGCTTCTTTCAGTTCTTCCAGTTCAGCAGAAATCCTGGACAGGACAGGAAGTTCCTTTGCCTGCCGCCGCAGGGCATCCAGTTCTCTGAAGTCTTCCTCTGTCAGGGAATCCGTATGTGCCATGATTTCCTGTGCTTTTGCTTCAGCCTGCGCTGCGGAAGAAAGGTCATTCTGCACTCTTTGCAGAAGGGTATCGTCCAAAGGGCCGTAATACCGGGCGGCACAGGCTTCATACACCTGCTGTTCAGAGGTTTTGACCACTTCATACCTTGATGCATCCGCGGCACAATAGAGAAACAGGACAAGCAGGACCACGATGCCTTTCCTGCTGTGAAGGATATCCCGCAGCCAGTAAAGATCCACAAAACGGAAGCGGATTGCTTTCTGCGATGTCCGCTTCATAAGCCACTGCATGGGATGGTCATATACCAGCACAACAAACAGGCTGAAACAAAGAAACAGGCACAGGCCAAGCAGGCATTGACGCACAGGGATATGCAAGCCTGCATCCAGCTTTGTCATGGTCAGAAGGTGATAGAAATTCCAGCTTTTCAGAAAAGCGACAGGTGATCCCAGGCTGAGGAAAAGGTCAAGCAGGTATTCAACGGTCATGAACAGGATCAGCACGACAAACGACATGCCAAGATTCCCGGTCTTCTCCAGCAGGATCAGAAACCCCCATAACAGCACAAAGACAGTGACCAGCTTGGTAAAGGACATGAAAATGAAGTACGTACGGATATTCCAGAGCAGGTTATACTGCAGATACCCGCTGACAGTCTGGATATGGGCAGAAAGGTCAGCACCGGCATATAGACAGACGCCAAAGACGGTCATCAGCCGGATCAGGTATAAGACAAGAACAACAAAAAGGATCACACCCATTTTCGCCAGGATCAGTTCTGTCCTGCCTGTCACCGCAGCCCGGTACATGGCAGACATCCTGTTGACATGGTCTTCCTCGATCAGCGCATAGATCAGAATCAAACCGGCCGCAAGGAAAAGAAGCGGCATATATCCTTCTGATTCCAGAATGTTTCTGATGACGGAATCATCCTGAAATACCGTTTCTTCCTGCAGAAGCTGAGCAACGATTTTCCTTTCTTCCATCAGCTGAGGTTTCCGCTTCTGAAACAGGACAGACCCGATCTGGCTGTCAAGCATGTCCGCATGTTCCTGCAGCGTTGTCTGATACGATTCCGCATACATCTGCCGGTATGGATCGGTTTCCCCATGCATGCTCATCAGCCCACTTGCCAGGATCAGAATGCACGCCAGAATGAAACCGGCTGCAGCCAGGCGGTGATGCAGAGCCCTGTACAGTTCTCCTTTGAACATATCAGTCACCCCAGCCAGTCCAGATAGACATCTTCCATGGAAGCAGGAACTTCATTCGGATACACATTTGCCGAAAGAAAACGGACCATGATTTCATTGCCAAGCGCCATGCGGTTGACAATCTTCACGGTCGGATCATTGACCCTTGCCATCATTTCCGATTCCGGCATTTCATAGACATGCGTATCTTTCAGATACTCTGCCTGCGAACGGACAGCAAGCACCTTGCCGTCTTTCATCATGATGATCTGATCGGCAATGAATTCCACATCTGAAATGACGTGTGTTGCAAGAAGGATGATCCTGTCTTTGGCCGTATCGGCAATAATATCACGGAAATGACGCCTTTCTAAAGGGTCAAGACCTGCCGTCGGTTCATCCAGCAAAAGCAATTGCGGATCATTCAGCAAGGCCTGCGCAATCAAGGCCCTTTGCCGCATGCCGCCGGAAAGATTGCCAAGCCGGCGACGGCGTACATTGTATAAGCCGAGGGATTTTAACAGTTCATGGATTTTTCTCGCCGGCTTGCGGACTTTTTTCATCGCCGCCATATAAAACAAAAAAGACTGCACGCTCAAATCAAGGGAGAGAGATTGCTGCTGAGGCATATAGCCAAGAATCCGACGGTATTCCCGGCCCAATGTGTGGATGTTTTCCCCGTTCCAGAGGATTTCACCTTCGCTGTAAGGAAGAGAAGTTGTCAGAATATTCATCAACGTGGATTTGCCGGCGCCGTTATGGCCCAGCAGACCATAAATTCCCG
>JAFWCP010000031.1 GCA_017536845.1 Solobacterium sp.
ACGATATGTTCTCAGGCGGGATAAGGAGTGTGTGTGATGGAAAGAGACCCGCCGTTTCTTTATCGCTGGCTATATGTTAGTTTAAACTAACTAACTTGTCAACTGTTTTTTTTCAGAAAATGATGCCAAAGTGCAGAAGGGCCTTGAACAGGCCGTCATCGCCGATGTCAGCCGCCACGTAATCCGCCTGTTCTTTGAGGCTTTCGACGCTGTTGCCCATGGCAATGCCATGCCCCGCCGCCTTTATCATGGATGCATCGTTTTCGCTGTCGCCGAAGGCATAGGTGTCTTCATGAGCCACGCCAAGCAGAGAGGCTGCTTCCAGGATGCCATGGCCTTTGTCAATGCCATGGGCGGTCAGTTCGCCGCATGCGCCGCCGCGGCCATAGGAAGCCGAGGTGCATACGTAATCCATAACATCCGGCTTTTCAGCAAGGAAGGCTGCTTCCGCTTCTTCGTTTTCAAAATCAATGTCGATTTCAAGGATGTCTTCACCGTCATACGCATCTAAAGGAAACACACCGGCCACAGCCATCATCTCCTCCGGGATTCCGAAGAGCGCAGCCAGCTTTGCCAGCATGGCATCGGCCGCATACATCTTCTCTGTGCCCGATAACATGACATTGTGCTTCATGGCAAAGCGCACGGCTTCCGGCTCAATGGGGTGCTTGATCAGCGGCCTTCCCTTCAGGAAGATGCCGGCCCCGTCGGAAAAGACATAACCGTCAAAGCCAAGATCCTCATAGCCCTTCAGCCCGGCCAGGGAGCGGCCGCTGGCAATCATCAGGCCATAGCCGTTGGCCCTGGCTTTCTGAAGTGCTTCTTTCGCGCTGGCGGGAATGCCCTTCCGGTTCTGCGAATCATCCAGGGTGCCGTCAATGTCGAAAAACAGCAGCCCTTTCATATCAGGCCGTACCTCTTCAGACCGTCCGCTATGCCGTTATGGTCAGGGTCGCCGGTCACAAATTCAGCGGCGTCCTTTACTTCTTCCCGGGCATTGCCCATGGCGACGCTGTGGGCACAGACTTTGAACATATCAATGTCGTTCATGGAATCACCGAAGCAGTATGCATCCTCCTTTGTGCCGCCGAACCTTGCCAGCACCCGTTCAATGCCGCTGCCTTTATCAACGCCTTTGCATGTGATTTCGCCGAAGCCTCTGCCAAGGTCGGCCAGATAGCCGCCGGAGCGGATGGCGTGGACTTCTTCCGGCAGGCCGGAAAAGAACACATCGGCGATGAGCAGGGATTCCAGGTTGACATCAATCTTCTGCACCGGCTGCTCGCGGTAGTCATCAATCTTCGACATCTTACGCATCCGGAAGACTTCCTCTTCGGGGATGCCGGGGTACATGCGCGGGAAACGGTCCGCAAACCGCTTCATCTGCTTGGCGTTGAGCCAGTTGTCATATACCGTCAACAGGCCATACGCCCCTGAAAGCATCTCTGCCCGCAGGACGATCCTGTCCACGATTTCATGGGGAATGTCCTTTGTTTCCAGGATCTCGCCCTTCCAGGCAATGCCGGCGCCGTTGGAAAAGACCACGCCGGGCAGGACCAGTTCATTTTCATGCTCAATCGCCAGGCCATAGCAGCGCCCTGTGCAAAGGAAACAGTGATGGCCCTGATCCATGGCCGTCCGGATTGCCTGTACCGCGCTGTCAGGAATATGGTTGGTTGTTCTTGAGATCAGTGTCCCATCCATATCAAAAAACAGAAAACTCATTTTTCCTCCTCATGCATCATCCGCTTCAGATGATACGTACCGTTTTCATATGTAAAGATGCCCATGGCGCACAGTTCCCCGGTCATTGCAGAGGGCTGGTTCTGCACCTCTGCTTCCGTCATGATGTCCAGGGCCGTCAGCAGATGCCTGTATACATCCTGATGGGTTACGATCAGGATGGTATCCCCGTCCGAGGCATCATCGGCCAGTTCGGTAAACACGCTCCGCAGCCGGTGACGCACATCCATGCGGCTTTCCTTCCGGATGGACAGGCCTTTGTCGCCCTGCATGATTTCCAGCACGCCGGCCCCTTCTTCAGCGCCATGGAAGACATCCCGCAGACGCCGGTCTGTCTCGATCGGCAGATCCCTGCCGGCGCAGAGGATCTCCGCCGTATCCCGGGCCCTTTCGGCCGTCGAGCTGACCACCCGGTCAAAGTGCATGTCCTGAATGGCATCCCTTCTTCTTTCCGCCTGCTGAATGCCTTTTGCGGTCAGGGGGGAATCACTCCATCCCTGCCGGCGGCCTCTGGCTTCAAAGACGGTTTCCCCGCTGGCAATGCAGCAGAAGGTCACTTTCTTGTTTTCCTGCTGCCGCAGCTCGTCAAAAAGGACAGGCATCTGCAGAAGCTTGAAATCCCCGTCTTCCCAGGCAAATACCGCACAGCTTGCATTGGGGACGACGCTCCGTCCCTTTGCATGGCATGCATGCAGGTAGGACTTTGTATCCACGCCCAGGGCAAACCGCATGAAATGATAGAAGAAGGTGGCATGAGAAACAAGCAGCACCGTATCCCCGTCTCTGCAGAAGGAGAGCACCTTCTCAAAGCCTTCCAGCACCCGTTTCTGAAACAATGCCATGTTTTCCCCGCCGCTCACGGACCAGTCATCACGCACATCATCCATGATGAACATGTCTTTGGCCTGGCTGATATACAGGCCGTCATAGTCCCCATAGGAGAACTCACGGAACTCCTTCATCGGCACAGCCTTCAGGTTCCTGCCCCGGCAGATGATTTCCGCCGTATCGATGGCCCGCTGGGAAGAGGAAGAAACGACATGGTCAAAATGAATGCGGCGCAGCCAGGAACCGGCCCGCTCGGCCGTTTCCGTCCCTTCCCCGTCCAGGGGAGAATCACACCACCCCTGCAGCCGCATCAGGTCGTTGAACAGTGTCCGGCCATGCCGGACAAACCAGAATGTCACCCTCATATCAGCCCATAGTGCTTCAGCCCGTTATACACGCCGTCTTCAAGAATCGGCGTTGTGATGAATTCCGCCTTTTCCTTCAGGGCATCCATGGCGTTGCCCATCGCGATGCCATGGCCCGCCGCTTCCAGCATGCAGAGGTCGTTGATGCCATCGCCAAAGGCGTAGGTGTCCTGGATCTGAACGCCAAGCGTCTTTGCCACGCTGACAAGGGCGCTGCCCTTATCCACGCCCAGCACGGTCACATCCGCGCTTGGATGGGGGCCATGGGGGTTCAGCAGGCAGAGTCCTTCCAGCTTTTTCTCGATGGCGTCACGCTGGGCAGCATCCTTGAAGAAGACGTCAAAGTTATACGCCTTCAGTTCTGCCGGGTCGATGCCTCTGTGCATGAAGCCGGGGTCCCAGGCTGCCGCAATGGCCTCAAAGCCATCCGGGTCGCCGCCATAATAGCCGGCATGCTTTTCAAAGAAGGCATAGCCGCAGCCGGTCTCATCCAGCAGGCGGATGATGTTTTCCACTTCCTCTCTGGTTAAGGGATGGTCATACAGCACTTCCTCATCCTTTACGGCAAGACGGCCGTTATGGCAGATAAAGCCATCCGCATATTTGCCGAAATTGGCCAGCACATAGGCCAGGCTGCGGCCGGTGCAGATAAACACCAGGTCGCCGTTGGCCCTTAACTGTGCCAGGGCTTTCTCGGCGCTTGCCGGTACATCCTTGCGGATCGCCAGCGTGCCGTCAATATCAAAAAATGCAAGATGCATAGCAAACCTCCTCTGCAGTCCCGTCATGTATGGGACTCAGTATTTTTGGGTTATTATACCATGAGCGGGAAAAGAAAAAGCGTATGCCTTTTCGCATACGCGTGATGTCTTAAAGCAGGACGCCGGTCAGCTCATCGAAATGGTATGACTTGCCGTCAATGGTCTGTTCCCCCTTAAGCATGGCGCCGGTGACCAGGTCGTAATAATACGTATTGCCGGCCTGTTCGGGATACAGGGATGCATCCTCACCGGATACCGTGTACCATCCCTTGATCATTGCCCCTTCACTGTTGTATCTGACCCACTTGCCTTCCGGGCTGGCACCGGTAAGCAGTTCTTCCTGGAACAGATACGGCATCCAGACTTCCTTGTTCACAGCCCTGGCCCCATCATAACAGGCATCCAGCCAGTACCAGGCATCCGAGGCAGGATCATAGATTTCCCGGCCGCGTTCGACATTGTACATGGTGTCGGTGATGTTCTTCGCATCGCCGTAAATGCCCTGACGGACTCCTTCTTCATACCAGTAGGCAGCTCCGTTTTCATACAGCCAGCCAAAGACCGGTGTTGTGGGCTGACCAGGTTTGCCAGGCTGGCCAGGGTGACCCGGACCACCGGGCTGGCCGGGGCCACCGGGGAACATGCCGCCGCCGTTTTTCGAAGCCGCTGCCGATGCGGCAGAACTGCCGTTGACTGCCAGGGTGTATGTTTCACCTTCGATCAGCTGATCGGAAGTAAAGAAAACCCATGACGCACTGCGCTCTGCCGTCCGTCTGTCCAGGACATTGCCGGCATTGTCAAGCACAGACACTTCACTGCCGGCCCTGACACTGCCCTGGCAATTGAAAGCGACATAGGGCTGGGATGC
>JAFWCP010000307.1 GCA_017536845.1 Solobacterium sp.
CAGTATTCGGTGTATGCAGGTCGGGATCATGATATCTGCCTTCGATAAAATGAGGCATGGTATCAATCGTCAGCAGACCATTGTTTTCGGCAGCTTCTCTGGTAAGCACATCAACGGCACAGTCGACATCAATCTGATCCTGTTCGATCAGCCTGTCTGATTCGGTAAACCTGACCAGCGGGTTATGGGTGTCTTTGAATACATCGTCCGATGTGCCAACGTATTCGTTCGTGGCGACTGTCACGGTCCTGTCTTTGAAGCCGTCTTTCCAGTCGCCATCCTGATAGATCAGCTTCCCGTCTTTGACCAGTGCGTTCACCTCGTCATTTTCATAATAGCAGTCGATGCCGACCACGCTTGAGATCGCCTTGCGTTCTTCATCTTTCAGAGCATAATTGAACACTTCCAGAAGTTCTTCATAGGTAAGGCTGTACTTGAAAATATGATTTTCAAAAGGATAATCCTCATGGATCTCAGACAGGGTCACATCTCTTTGCGCGGCGTTATCGGGCATGTTGAAATCATACCTGACGCCGCCGTAATTGGTAAACGCAACCTCACTGCTGACCGCTCTTTGATAGACGGAACTCATCCAGTTTCCCCCGGTTGTCGACATCTTGCCGCTGCCGTCAATAAAGCCCTTTTTCTTTGCGGAAGTCGTAATGTACCCGATTCTGGTGTTCAGGATAACCTGCAGCTTTTCAATGGCCGCGTCAGTGATGCTTACCAGGTCAGGATCCAGCTCTTCAGCATTCTCTTCTGTCTTCAGTGTCTTGTCGAGATTCTTTTTTACAGACATGTTTTTCGCATCTGCAACTGTCCTGAATACTGCTTTATCACCGTCTAAATCAAAAACAAGCTCTGCGTAACAATAGGCATTGCCGTATTTCGCCGGTTCAAGATAGGGCATCCCATCTTCCGTGATGCCGTTCTCGTTATCATGTGTATGGCCGCCTGACACAAGGTCGATGACGCTGTCTGCGCCTAAACTTTCGGCAGTCTCCTTAGCGTCGGCATGACAGAGAAGCACCGTCGCATCAGCCTGGCCGCCTTCTTCCAGTTCCCTGGCAATGCTGTTGGGGATGGCGGGATCCTTTCTGATCGAGAAACCCAGGTCTTTGAATTTGCCTGTCATGATTTCTGATGAATAGTCATCCGCATAGCCGATCACGCCGATCCTGACAGGGATTGCCTCTCCCGCAGCATTTCTTGCCGTCTTCGTCACGATCACATAATCACGCATCCACTCGATTTCCTGATCGTTGAGATAAAGATTTGACGAGACGACAGGGACTGTGTTTTCCCTTTCATAACCCTCAAGCTGGCTGTCCTTCATCGTGCCGTCGCTGTCAATCACAGTCGTGATGCCCCAGTCAAATTCTTGGTTTCTGATCGTTACGGCATCATATTCCATCTGCGCATAAACAGCCGCGATCGAATTGCCTTCCAGAAGGTTTGAGAGGCTGCTTCCCTGATAGGTATCACCCCCGTCAAGCAGAAGCGCCGCATCTTTGTCGTACGCTTCGCCATACCCTCTGACATCTTTGACCTTGTCGGCAATGTAGGCCAGCAGATACTGGTCTTCATCCTCGCTCTGTTCGGCAATATAACCATGAACATCCGAAGTTTCAAATACCGGCAGAGAATACGCGTCATCTGTTTCTTCTGCCCTGACCATATTGACAGCGCTGTTTCCGAAAGAAAGCGCCATTGAGAGACTTACGCTTAACGTCAGCCCCTTTTCATCTTCGTGTGATTGTCCGCATCATTGTTCTTGATCGTTTTGCTTGTGGAAACTTTTTTCCTCCTGTTATCTGTCATAAAACTGTCATCCAGGCCATTGCGTCTGAAGGTTTCTTTTTTCATATCTGATTCCTGATCGGTCCGTACACTTCATCGAACAGTATTGAAATTGAGCCTTCCCGGCAGAACTCCCTGACAGAATACCCCAGGTTCGGTGCTTCATAAGAAGCATCTCCACCGGCATCCTTTAAGGCCTGCAGCACATTCCGAAGGTCTTCATGAAGCTCCTCTGTAAAGCGTCTGTCCTCCATTTCGCGATGCTCCGCATAATTGTAAGACGGCAGAACCTGTTTTGCCTAAAGGGCGAACCGGTTCATGCCGGAATTCCCGTAAGAATCCAGCGCATTGACATCAGCACCCTTTGCGAGCATCTTCTTCAGGATCGCCAGCGCTTCGCCGGCCTTCTCTTTGGTGGAATGAATCCGAAAGCCCATGAATTTATCGTCTGTATTCCACCGGCTGAGCATGACCGCGCAGTTGATGGCATCATGAAGTACCGGAGCCCTCCATTTGTTGCAGCAGGATTCATCTTCAATGAAGTTAACATCCGCACCCATATCAATCAGGTAATCCGCAATCGCCGTATTCCCTGTCTTGAGGGCAACCTGCAGCGGCGACTGCCCATCGTCTTTTTTCGGCGGCTGTCTGGCAATACAGTTGGCCAGATCCGGTTTCTGTTCAATGATCTGCCTTATCGTTTCCAGATCATTCTTTCTGATCGCGTTAAACAGTTTTTTCATACAATCCTCCCATATTACTCTGACCCGGAGCCTTTCAGGGACTGTTAATCCCAGGAACCTTCAGGTTCGGTTTTCTGCCGGTTCATCCCTCAAGCAGGCCAAATGCCAGGACACCGATGGCAATATATGTCATCATGGAAGCAAGGATTCTGCCTCGTCTGGTTTTTGCCCGGAACAGCAGAAAAATAATGCTGTATATGAATCCGCACACCCCGGCAGACGTTGATGTCCCTATATACCAGGTATGCTGGCTGAAGTAAGAAGCAACAAAGGGATAGGTTCCTTCCATGATGTAATGCCCCATCCAGTTGAATGCAAATGACAGCATCATGGACCAGATCCCCCAGTCAAAGCTGTGGTGCTTTTTCCCATAGATCATCAGCAGGATAAACAGGATGGCAATCGGAAAGGCTGTTACACTTTCCAGCGGGACAAAATGAACACCGCCGATCGAATAATGCCATGAGATTTCACCGATCACCTGCCACAGCAGGATTCCGGCCGCGAACCCCAGCAGCGAATAAGCAAAATCCCTGTTTTTGCCGGCAGCTTTCGATGCGTCAGACGAAAACACGTACCACAGCGCCAGTGCACACACCCCATACAGCAGCCTGCCGTATGTCGGTCTGGTCAGTTCTTCACCAACCAGAGATGGTTCTTCCATCATCAGGCTGATAACCTTGAACCGACGGAAAACGAATATGCATACGGCAAGTATGACAAATTATCCAATCAGGGGCAGGAAATATTCCTGCAGAAGTTCTTCTGGTGTACTTCGAATATGTGTGCTGTAGTCTTGAAACGCTTTCATTTCCTCCTTCCTTTAAATCTGTCACTTCAACGTTTTGCGCATGACGATTGTCCGGCCATTCTGATCATGCTTCGTAAAACCGGCTTTCTCATACAGCCGAAGGGGTCCGGTAAATGCGAGGACGTGGCCGGCACCTTCCGTCGGATACCCTTCCATAAAATCATAGCCTTCTTCCTGTGCGTCGGTGCATGCTTTTTCAAGCAGCAAGCCCGCGATGCCTTTTCCCCTGCAGTCCGGGCTGATTTCAAAACAGACGACCGACTTGATCCTGAAGGTTCCCTGGTCATAAGAAGGTGTCTGATCTGTGGGATCCTGATCCAGATCAAATGCGCCGACCCGGTAATAATTCAATCGGTCGTTTGCGTTGCACCATCCGATGGCAATCCCGCCGTCATAGGCCAGATAACCGCGGATTTTCCCCGCTCTTAACATCTGTACGGCAGATTCCCGCAGGGCACGTTTCCATCCTTCTGTTTCACCGCCGTACACCCTGGCTTTATCGCGCATTGCAATGATCTCATCTGCTTTCATGTTAAACGCGTTGCAATAGCATGGATAAAACGGCGAACCGTCTGAAAAGGCGCGATGTTCGAAGAAATCGAAATAGTCTTTTTCCAGATCCGGTGTTAACGGTCTGATCTCGATTTTCATGGTTTGCCCCCTTTTGATTCCACAGCATCCCCGCGCACAGGGATCTGCCGTTGCTGTTAACGATTGTACCTGATCACTGCGTATGCCAGCAGTGCTGTCCCGATGACCAGTCCGGCCGCCATTGGAACAAAGGCGAAAGCCGACTGATTCAATGCTGCAGAGACTCCGGAAAGAAGAAACCCGATTCCCATCAGCAAAACCCCGATGCCGGCAAGCGTGCAGTATGCCTGCCTGTTTTCTTCCCGTACCTTGTCACTGTGGTAACTGATGATCAGGTCCATTCTCTGCTTTTTCCAGATCTGCCAGCCAAGCCTGAAGAACAGCAGGCCAAGCAGCACGAATAAGACAGCAATCATTATGAACCAGATAAAATCACTCATACTACCCTCACTTTCCAATCCTGATTGAATTCTGCACTAGGCTTTTCCTGCCCTTTTCAAGGCTTCGTATGTTTCCGAAAGCCACTGCTGATAATGATCATAGGGTGTCTGGGTCCACCCGTTTAAAAGCCTGTTTAAGGTCTCGGTGTCCTGAGCGATGCTGGTGCACCCGTACTGCTCAGGATCGCGGTTGACCGTCACGACATGATGCCCGTCTTCCTGAAAATCAATCCGGTAAATACAATATCCGGTCCAGCTGCGAAAGGCCCATAACGTGGAACCTTCCATATACCAGAACCACTTATCCTCCATCTCCTGAGGAATGTTCCCAAGGCGCAGAACATTCATCTGCCTGTGATTGAACGTCCTGTTCAGCACGAATGTTTCATGCCGGGCGGGCATGGGCTCTGTTTTCCAGTCACTTCGCCGGGCAGCCCGTATTCTGTTCTGATTCTTCTCTGTCATATATTTCTCCCATCCGGATGCCTGCTGCGAAACGCTTTCAGTCCTTGTCAGCCATATCCGGCATGATTTGCCGGATCAGAATCCGTCCGGGACTTCGACCTCTTTGCCGGTATGAAGATACCTCAGGCGGAACCCTGCGGCAGGTTCTTTCAGATCTGAGTAGGCAATGCTGACGCCGTAGGCTTCCGATATATCCAGCGCCTTATCGCCGATGCCGTAAACGTAATGATAATGGGGATGGGCATCCTCAACAAGTCTGGGCTTTCTGTTTCTGACCCATTCTGCATCCTGCATGAAATATGCTCTTTCTTCTATACGCTTCATGGTGCTTCCCGGCGGCATTTCCGTTACAGTCCTTCTTTTCCCCTTCCCCTTGATCCTGCGGTCGGACCATACACCGTTCTGAAATGTCCCGATATATGTTTCTCTGACTGCCTGATCCTTGAAGACCGAAAACCAGTAAGTATCGTCTTTGCCTCCGATGGCCCAGTCAGTTTCATCACGAAAGGCCTGATAGAATTCAAAGCCTTTTTCTTTTTTTACAAGTTCAGAAAAGCGGCTGTTCTCCATTGTCTGTATCCTCCTGTTCTGACACGGCATGCCCGCCGTTATGGTCTGTATACTGCACTTCATGCATATTATACAGTATCCCGAAACCGGAAGGCATATGTCATATGGCTGTATAAGAAAGCAAGGATCCTACTGAAGCATGGGCAGGGTCCTTGCTTTGCTGTTATTCCGGTTCTGTGCTTTTTCCAATGATCCGGATGCTGTTCAGGGAAACGTCTATGGCAGCGGATCCGGATGCAAGCATGCAGTTTTCTGAAACGGGCCAGGATCGAACAGGGGAATATCGGCAGCATTGAAATCAGGCCCCTGCCTGTTTCTTCTTTGTAAAAAGAGTGATCCCGTTTATCAGGATGGATGCAGCCACACATCCCCAGAGAACCGGCGACATCGTCGGCATGATATCCATTAAGGTGCCCCAGGATTCACCCGGCACCCTTCTTGCGCCATCGCTGTAAAAGGCACACATTGTCAATGCCGTCAGCGAAATACTTGCAAACCGGTAATACTCTGTCTCTTTCCCTCTCGTCCATGCGAAGTAATTGAAAAGTGCAGTGATGACAGCCGCCGATCCAAATAGCAGCCACATAGATTTCTCCTTTCACCAGTCTGAATGGTTTCCGTTCAAACCAGTACTTTAGTAATGAGATTATATCATATTTCCGGGCATGGTTTTTCATCAGGAAAGAAAGAGTCTTCATCCTTTGACAGTCCAGTGTGATCAGTCATAGATGCCCATCATGCATATCCATGTCCAGACCGTCCTGTCTCTGCAAGCGGCTGCCCGGTCTGATTTACAACGGCAGGGAAGAATCCGCCGCATACCAGGTTTCCACATCCCTGCCAGGACTTCCGTTTGCCGGATCCTCCTGACCGACATCATCAATCCAGCCTCGACAGCCCCATGCTGATCATCATTCGTATTTCAGCTGCTTCATCTGCGCCTCAATGCATTCCTTCATCGGCAGCAAGGATGGCCGTATGGGTGCCAGTACGCGCATGTTCCGCAGCAGCGGGGCATCGTATAACTGATGGGCAAGGAACTGATGCACTGTCATCCAGAGCTGTTTTTCGCAGTCTTCCTTCCGGTAATCCGAGAGGGAAAGAAGTGCCAGGCAGTCATAATACCCCGTGATGTCAAAGATACCAGCCCGGTATTTTTCCGAAAACGGCGGCAGGTATGTTCCCATCATTTTCAGCACAGTATCCACCGTCCCGGTTTCTTCTGCTGCCTCAAGCAGCGGGAGCGTGATCAGGCAGGTCCATATGCTTTCGCCGGGAAACGAAGGTCCTTTGATGACGAATGTCTTATGGTTTTTGATACGGTCGTCCATCTCGGCTTTGCGCTGCCGGCGGTACGCCCTGACTTCCGCGGTGGTCGGTGCTGCTGTTTTCTTTGCCATCTTACTCTTCCCTTAAACAGTCAGGTTGCCTTTTTGATCCAGGCAGTTATCTCCAAGGTGTTGTTTCCTTTCGACCCGTCGTAACAGCTGACATCACAGCATTCCCCCGTGATCTTCAGCAAGAGCCTGTCACCGTCCCTGTCAAGAACTTCCAGACGGCTGTTTTCAGTCGGCATATGCTCGCAATAACAGAAATGTGTTTTCTCAGCCCTGTTGTCTTTTCTTCCAGGATCATTCCCGGTTTCACATCTTCTTCCTTCATGGCCGGAATGTAAAAATCAAGTTCCCACAGCGGTTCCCGGGCCAGGTATTCCGTATCTTCGTGAAGGCCTGTTCCTTCTTCATCATTCATTTTCACACAGAAAACCGTTCCATATGCTCCGGACAGCGCTTTGCAAAGGATAGTATTCTTCCCCGCAGAAGCGCTTCAGAACGAGTGTATTCAGCCTTGCATCATTCATCTTTTTCCTTCCGTTTCTGTGGTTCTTTCCATCCTGACCAGATACTCGGTCGTTCCTTCCTCGAACTTCCTGGTATCGGTCAGGCAGAAGCCATGTGCTTCATAAAAGCGGATGGCATCGGTATTTTTCTCAATGGCCCAGAGAAAGGTGACCGGATAATTGCTTCCGGCATATTCGATCAATGCCGATCCGATCCCCTGATTCTGGAAGAAGTAATCCACATACAGTTCGGCAATTTCATTACCCTCGATATGGATCAGCCCTTTTACAATGCCGTCATCATAGACAAGCATATGGTTAAGAACAGCAGGATCGCTGTATTCCTCAGCAACGGAAAGCACCTGCAGCCGGCCGAACGAATACATGTCATCCTGAAATATGGGCCGGAACTTCATTCGTTTGACAAATACCAGGATTTCCGCGATTCTTGAAATATCCTTTTTCTCTGCCTTTCTGATATATTCCATTTTAGCCTCCTTCAGACTGTATTTTCCTTTATCCCACCAGATTGATCCCGGTACAGGCATCCTGCTGATTGACATAGACGATAATGGAATGGTACCCGAAGGGTTCGCCGCCGTCAAACCATACTTCCGTCTCGTTGTTTTCATCAATGACAAGAGAGGGTCCTGCCAGCTTCTGTTCAAAACCGTCATGGCTGCCTTCGCTTTCATCCACCCAGTCCCATAGCGTTTCATCTTCGGCAATGTACTGCCGGATCTTCGCAATGAAAGGTTCCAGATTTGCGCAGATCTGTTTCAGGCGTTCCAGCTGCATCTGTGCGTCAGCTGTCCCTTCTTTGACCTGCACGTTTACAAAAAGTATG
>JAFWCP010000308.1 GCA_017536845.1 Solobacterium sp.
GAAGTGGGGATTGATCTGGGCCTGCAGGGCATCCAGCTCGCTCTTGCGCTTTTCTTCCTGTTCAACAACGACATCCTTCATCAGCCTGTCGATCTGCTCGATATACGACTGCATGGTCTTGCCCAGGCTGACAACCTCCTGGGAACCGTCTTCATAGACTTCTTCGGTCAGCCTGAAGCCTTCATCGGTATGCTGGATGGCATAGTTCAGCCGCTCCAGAGGCATCGAAATGCGCATTGCAACCATCCGGTTGATCACAAACGCCGCCAATAACATCGCGGCGACAACCATCAATGCAAAAGCACCGTTGCTGCGGATTCTGGCGCCGAAGGACTGGGCGGGAATGACGGAAATCAGCTTCCAGCCGGTGTAGCTGATCGTATTGACGATGACCACCCGGCGGCGGTTTTCAAACACTTCCTCATGCACGCCGTCTTTGTAGGCGTAGGAATCCCTGTTTTCAAAGAAGAGACCGCTGTCAATCAGCAGCCGGCGGGGATGGTAGATGATGTTGCCGGAACCGTCGGTCAGATAGATATAGCCGCCGTCCGTATTGCCGGTATTGATGTCGTCCATCATCGTCTTGACCGAGGTATAGCTCATGTCAACAAGCATGACCCCCGGCACGCTGCGGCCGTTCTGGGTCATATTGACCGCCTGGCTCAGGGAGATGACCCAGTTGTACTGGTAGGACGGCAGGTCGAACAGGTTCTGCACATGCGGGTTGGAGAAATGCAGGTTTTCCACCTGGTTCAGGGCCGCCTGGAACCAGTTCTGGCTGCGGACGTCCAGATTCTTTTTTTCTACCGCCACCGGCGAAGCCGCAACCAGCGACCCGTCATAGCGGTATAAGGCAAAGGAGACCAGCGAAGACGCATTGGCCTCATACAGAAGCCCCATCTCATCGTTCAGGGAATCCACCTCGATGTCCCTGGCCTTGATGACGTTGTAGTACATGGCATCGGCCGTATGGCGCATGTTCTGCAGGTAGTCCTCCAGGTTTTTGGCAGCCAGGTCAAGAACCTTGGTCGAACTGCTTACGGCATTTTCATCCATCCGGGTGGAAAAGCCCTGATAGAGCACCGTCGTCAGCAGGACGATGACCACCGCCGAAACCATCGTATAGGTAAAGGTAAGGACAATCTGCGTATCGGCCCGGAAAAACCTTCGCAGCGAGACACGGTTCATTGCCCGCCCTCTCTGGCCTTGTATTTCGAAGGCGGCATTCCGAACTGCTTGCGGAAGACATAGCTGAAGTAATTCGGATCGGCATAGCCGACACGGCGGGCAATGACCGAGGTTTTCGCATTCTGTTCGGTAAGCATCTGCACCGCCTTTTCCATGCGGAAGTCGGTCAGATAGGTCGTAAACGATTTGCCTGTCTCACGCTTGAAGACGGTGGAGAAATAGGCCGCGGACACACCAAGGTAATCACAGAGCACGGTCACGGAAAGATCCTGCTCGTCGTAGTGGTCCTTGACATATTCCTGCGCCTTATGGACAAAGGACCTTGTCGAGTCCTGCCGCTTTTCGCCAAGCATGTCACGCATCCGGGCAGCAATGGTGCGCAGCCACTCCGCCAGCTGGTCAGGCGCCATTTCCCGAACGTCGTTGTAAACGCTGTCGCTGCTGCCGAAAACCTCTTTCAGGTCGAGCTCATTGCTGCGGGCGAAGCGGTAAAGCTCCGCCACCAGGTCCATCACGAAAAGATGGTAGGTCTGCAGGCTGGTAAAGCTTTCCTGCTTGCTTTCGATATAGCTGTCAATCAGCCTGTCGAGCGGTTCATCCGGCTCGATCTTGATCCGCTTGAAAATCGGCTTCAGGCCGTTTTCGGCATCTTCGATGGTATCCACCGAAGCGTTGGGATCGATCTCGGTGATATTGATGGCCTTGCCGCGGCCGTATAAGGTACGGTAGCTGACGGCATTGCGGGCTCCGGCGTAGGATTCCGACAGCCCGAGCATGCCGTCCACCAGCTGGCCGATCCCGGCCGTCACATAAATCCCGGCCGCCATCTGCACATAGCGGCAGAAACCGTCCAGGGCGTCAGTGAAGCCGATGATATCATCCTTTTCATAGAACTGGGCGATGACCACCGTATTGCCCAGGTAGGAGAAATACCGGCAGCGGTACTTCTGCGGAATCCTCTTTTCCGCGCTCTGGCGGACGGAGATGTCCATCAGCGTGATATCCAGGCCTTCGGGCTTCAGCGAGACCGAGGCATGCAGGATGGCAATGCAGAAATAGGGGCCTTTCAGGTCAATCTGGTATCCCCTGACATACTGGTCGATTTCATTTTCCCTGACCTTGCCCTGGACAAGGGAAGCATAGAAGTTCTCCTGCAGCAGGGGCAGCGACTGCAGATAGTATTCCCGCAGCTGCCGGACATTGCGCTGCTCGGTCCGCGAGCGGTCAAGGCTTTCCTTCACCCGCCGGAACACCTTCTGCAGTTCTTCAAAATCCATCGGCTTGAGCAGGTATTCCTGCGCTTCCAGATGGACTGCTTCCTTGGCATATTCAAATTCATTGAAGCCGGAGAAGATGATGATCCGGATGTCGGGATACATTTCCTTCATGCGCCGGCTGAGCTCGAGGCCGTCAAGATAGGGCATCTTGATATCCGTCATCAGCACATCCGGACGGAATTCTTCGGCAAGCTCCAGCGCCTCCAGGCCGTTATGCGCATACAGCGGGGTCTGATAGCCTAACTCCTCCCAGGGAATCTTGCGCATGATGACCTGGATGACATCTTCTTCATCATCCGCCAGGATCACA
>JAFWCP010000309.1 GCA_017536845.1 Solobacterium sp.
ACCGTCAGCCTTCCAACAGCACGACGGGTGAACTCGACATGGATGCCCTGACCTTCAATGACAAGACCTATTACGTCGGCTTTGACGCGGTGCAGGGCGCTGTGCTGCAGGGCGAAATGGTCGTTAACTACCTGAAAGCCAACGGCGAAGGCCTCGACCGCAATGACGACGGTATTATCGGTTATGTGCTGTGCATCGGCGACGTTGGCCATAACGACTCCATTGCCCGTACCCGCGGCGCCCGCCTGGCCCTCGGTACTGCCATGCCGGACGTCGGCCAGGGCAAGACCGAAGTTGCCGGTATCGGCGATGTTGATCCTTCCCCCATCGGCACCAACACCGACGGTTCCGCGACCGCTGTCAAGGACGGCGAGATCGAGATCGGCGGAAAAACCTATATCGTCCGTGAGCTGGCTTCCCAGGAAATGAAGAACAGCGTCGGCGCGACCTGGGATGCTGCCACTGCCGGCAACGCCATCGGCATCTGGAGCGGCACCTTCGGCGATCAGATCGATGTGGTCGTTTCCAACAACGACGGCATGGGCATGGCTGTGTTCACTGCCTGGTCCAAGGACAATAAAGTTCCCACCTTCGGCTATGATGCCAACAGCGACGCTGTGGCCGCCATCGCGGACGGTTATTGCGGCACCATTTCCCAGAACGCTGATGTGCAGGCGTACCTGACGCTTCGCACGCTGCGCAATGCCCTGGACGGAGCTGACATCATGACCGGTATCAGCACTCCTGACGCTGCCGGAAACGTACTGAGCGACGATCTGTACTTCTACGACGAAGCAACCCGCTGCTTCTATGCTCTGAACGGCGCTGTGACAGCTGAGAACTATGAGCTGTTCATGGATGCCACTGCTCCCAATGCGAAGTTCAACTTCCAGCTGACCGAAGAACAGGCTCCCACAAAGAAGGTATGGCTGAGTGTTTACAATGCCGCTGATAACTTCCTGAACGCCACTTATGTTCCCCAGCTGGAGAACTATCAGAAGATCCTGAACCTGAATGTTGAATATGTGAAGGGCGATGGTCAGACCGAAGGCAACCTGACCGACCGTCTGGGCAACCCGGCCGAGTATGATGGATTTGCCATCAATATGGTGAAGACTGACAATGCGGCTTCCTACATGGTGAAGCTTCAGTAATCCCGACAAATAAACCCAATCCGTAATAGGAGGACGGGGCATCAGGAAGTCCTCTTCCTGATGCCCCGTTTTTATGGTACAATGACTCAAGAAAACCTGAAAAGGCGGAAACAGTATGGCTGAACAGAATACGAAGAATGTCCTGTCTATTCGTGGGATGTGCAAATCTTTTGGCAGGAACCGCGTTCTTGATCACATCGACATGGATGTGAAGGAAGGCAGCATCATGGGCCTGATGGGCGAGAACGGAGCCGGCAAGTCTACCATGATGAAATGCCTCTTCGGAACCTACCAAAAGGACGAGGGGACCATATTCCTGGATGGGAAGGAAGTCAATTTCTCCGGCCCGAAGATGGCGCTGGAAAACGGGATTGCCATGGTGCACCAGGAACTGAACCAGTGCCTGGAAAGGAATGTGCTGGACAACCTGTTCCTGGGCCGGTACCCGATGAAGCGCGGTGCTGTGGATGAAAACCGGATGAAGACGGAGGCAGCGGATCTGTTCCGGAAACTGAATATGACCGTGAACCTGACGGCGCCGATGAAGACGATGTCTGTCTCAGCAAGGCAGATGGTGGAGATCGCCAAGGCCATCTCCTACAACGCGAAGCTGATTGTTCTTGACGAGCCGACATCATCCCTGACAGTCAAGGAAGTTGACAAACTGTTTGAGATGATGCGCAACCTGAAAGCGCAGGGGATCTCGCTGGTCTACATTTCCCACAAAATGGACGAGATATTTGAAATCTGTGACGAGGTTTCTGTGCTGCGGGACGGCAAGATGGTACTGACCAAAGAGATCAAAGAGACCAATATGAACGAGCTGATCGCCGCCATGGTTGGCCGGACGCTTGACAATCGTTTTCCGCCTGTTGACAACGCTCCCGGAGATGTGGTGCTCTCTGTTCAGAATCTTTCCACGAAGTTTGAGCCGAATCTGAAAGACATTTCCTTCGATGTGCGGGAGGGTGAGATATTCGGCCTGTATGGGCTGGTTGGAGCGGGACGGACAGAACTGCTGGAGACCATGTTCGGCGTCCGGACCAGGGCAGCAGGACGGGTTTACTTCAAGGGCAAGCTGATTAACTTCAACAGTTCCCGGGACGCCATGGACCATGGATTTGCCATGATCACCGAAGAACGGAAGGCAACCGGTCTGTTCCTGGAGGGCGACCTGACCTTCAATACGACAATTACCAACCTTTCGCACTACATGACGGGCATCATGCTGTCCAAAGAAAAAATGGTCAAGGCGACCGGTAATGAGATCAACGTTATGCGCACAAAGTGCATGGGGCCTTCTGATGCGATCACAGCGCTCTCCGGCGGCAACCAGCAGAAAGTGATCTTCGGAAAGTGGCTGGAGCGAGCCCCGGACGTATTCCTGATGGATGAACCGACGCGCGGTATTGACGTCGGTGCAAAATACGAGATTTATGAACTAATCATCAGGATGGCCAAGATGGGGAAGACGATTATTGTCGTTTCCTCCGAGATGCCTGAAATCCTGGGTATCACGAATCGGATCGGCGTTATGTCCAACGGACGCCTGGCCGGTGTCGTCAAAACAAAGGAAACCGACCAGGAAGAACTCTTGAGACTGAGCGCCAAATATCTGTGACAGGGGGAGAACGACATGGAAAACAAGATGATCCTTACAGCTGAAGAGGAACAGAACCTGCTCCGACCCATTGATGAATATGTCGGAAAAATCCAGGAGAAGATCAATGAGCTGCGTTTGGACGGAACCGATCAGATCATTGCCCTGAACAATCACATTGCCGTGGTCAGGGAAAACGCCAACTATTCCAGGAGTGAGAAAGCATCCATCATTGCGGAGGACAAAAAGGCACTGGAGGCCGCCAAAGCTGTTGAGCAGAAAAATAAGCCGGAGGTCAGGAAACTGATCGACGATGCGGTGAAATACCTGGACAATCACTATGACAAGGAGTATTTTACCAAAATCACGGCTTCCTGCAAGGAACAGAAAGCGGCGGAGATAAGCCGCTATGAAAAAGAACTGCAGGAGTTGAAGAGCGGTCATCAGGCGGAGATTTCCAAGCTGAAGAACAGCGCTGAGATCAAGGAAGAAAAGTATGTTTTCAAGAACAGACTTTTCGATGCCAAATTGAAGCATGACGCTACCCTGCAGGAAATCAAGGACCGGGAGCATGAAGCCTTTGCCCACCGGTATCATCTGATCGACCTGCTGCGGCTTTCCAAATTCACATTTGCAGAAAAACAGAAGCAGAAGTGGGAAAACTACAGGTACACGTTCAATGTCAAGCAGTTCCTGTTGAAGAACGGACTATACATTGCTATCCTGTTCATCTTCATCCTGCTGTGCATCCTTACGCCGATTATCAAGCATACGCAGCTGCTGACGATCAATAATATCCTGAACATCCTTCAGCAGGCGTCGCCCCGCATGTTCCTGGCACTGGGCGTCGGCGGCCTGATCCTGCTCGGCGGTACAGACTTGTCCGTGGGCCGGATGGTTGGTACGAGCATGGTCATGTCCACTATGATCATGCACAAGGGGATCAATACCGGCGCACTGTTCGGCAACGTCTTTGACTTCACTGCCCTGCCCGTGGGCGTCCGGATCGTGCTGGCACTGGTGGTCTGCTGCTGCATCACGACGCTGTTTACCTCCATCG
>JAFWCP010000310.1 GCA_017536845.1 Solobacterium sp.
ACCTGCAGTTCCGGTTCGCCCTGGTACCAGTCGGTTGTACCGGTGACCCTGACTCTGTCGCCGACTTTGTAGTTGCCGGAAACAGGGAAGATGCACAGGCCGCCTGTTTCATCCTGAATGTAGATGCAGTCGAAGAACGCGGTGTTCTTGTCATAACCGGAAGCATTGGATGTGACAATGCCTTCGATGGTGAACTTGTAGCCTTCCTCGGTGACGGCCTTGACTGTGGCAATGGTATCGATCACCGGGGAGTTGAGACCCTTGAGGATGTTCTCGCAGATCCGGTAGTTGGAGTAGTTGTACTGCTGGTCGGCATCGCTGGTGCCGGAGGCAACGGATGCCTGGACCTCGAAGTTCGACATGAAGGCAGCACCGGATACGATGATCAGGCCCTGTTCGCCGATCTGTTCGGTTGCCATGATCATCAGTCTCTCATCGCCTTCACCTACGGCATACTTGGGAACCGCGTCACCGCCGACGCCGCATCCATCCGCATTGGTGGAATACGTGCTGGCATGGCCATAGACCATCGGCGAAATGGTTTCCGCAACTGCCGTTGTCGGATTGCCGGCGTCATCCACCGCATAGATGCTGGCGCCGCCATAATGGCTGAAGACTTCGGTGTACTTCCTGTCATTCGGGTTTTCGGGATCGACCACCACGCCTTCGTTGAGTGGGTTGTCGAAGTTGTAGGTGCTGAAGTACAGACGCTGGGTCTGGCCGCCGTTGAGCTCGTTGTCATTGGTGCCGTCATCAGAGATTCTCAGCTTCGAACCAAGTGCGGCAAGGACCTTGTTCTGCTGGGCAGACATATGGTCTTCTTCCGGGAACTCGGCATAGCTTTCATAGTAATCCGACCAGCCGGCCAGGATCACCATGCCGCCGTCCGCGTTGAACTGCTTCAGCGCCGCGATTTCGTCATCTGTGTAGTTGTCATACGGGTCACGCAGGCTGATGCCGTCTCTTCTGGAAGGCGCCGTCAGGATGATGGCCTTGTACTTCTCATTGCTGCAGGCGGCAATCAGGTCTTCCGAGGTGTTCAGCTGGTTGGTGCGGACGGAGTATTCCGACGCCAGCAGGCCAAAGTTGCCCATGGAATCCTTGTAGTTGCCGGCAACATATTCGTTATGGTGCGAGGCGTCAATGCCGATATAGACCAGCTTGTCCGCATCCAGCACGTCGAGGGTGATGTCCTTGGAATAGGTGAATTCCTTGCCGTCCTGTTCGAGTACGACGGTCGATGTGACCTTGATGACACGGGCTTCTGTCGGTGTGTAGCTGAACGGGATTTCCAGCGTGCCGCCGGCCGGCAGGGTGTAGCCGTTGGTATCGGTGCCGATGACGACAGAGCCGTTGACCGTGTAGACAACGCTCTTGACAGCAGCATCAATCGCTTCGGAGTTGAACAGGGTTGTTGTCAATGTCAGTTCTTCGTTGGTAACCGGCATGGCAACGCTGCAGTCAAGGCTCGAGATGCCGAGCTTCAGTGTTTCACCGACCCATACCGGAGCGGTAACGGCGAGGTCGCCGTCCTTTTCGGTTACTCTGACATAGTAGTAGCTGTAGTCCGGGCTCAGCGTGACTGTCAGGTCGCCGGCCTGAATTTCCTTTTCATCTTCCCAGGCATACACTGTCTTGCCGGAGTTGACAATCAGTTCCACCTTGGCAATCGAATCGGTCGCATCCGGATCGGATACGGCAACCTTGAAGCTGAGTTCTTCCGGCACTTCGCTGATCGTCGTACCAAGCGGCTGGTCATTGACGCTGTAGTAGATCTCAAGGTTCTTGTCTTCGGTTGCGTACATCCGCATTGCCCGGATGGCATCATAGATGCCCTGCTCGCTGAAGTCATCCGTCAGGATGACGTCACGGGCGTCGTTGGCATTGCCCCATCTGCCCTTGTGGTTGTCCTGGTTGTTGGTCGGTGCCAGATGCCAGCCCTTGTCAAGCGCCATGGTGTAGTGCTCATAGCTCGGGTAGTAGCCGCCCTGGCCGATCTGGCCTTCGCCGTTGCCGACTTCGACCATATACATACGGCTGTCAATGACCGCATCCCAGTATGCGAAATCGGAGAAGGTGCCGAAGGTTGTGCCCGGATGGTTGAACTGGCTCAGCGAGTCGATACCTTCGTTCTGGCTCAGCAGTGCGTAGTAGGCCTTCATGCCGGCATCATTCGTCTTGTTGTTCAGGGTCGCGTTGTTTCTTGAAACAATACCCGGGGTATTGAAGGTATTGATATGGCCGGGGCCGCCGGACCATGTCATTTCAAAACCGGAGATGGCGATCAGGTCATCGTGGGTTTCGTTGAACTTGTCTGTTGCATCCTTGTAGCTCTGCCAGATTTCCTGCGAGCTTGCGGAAGCCAGGCTCATGTCATACAGCGCCTGTTCCGGGTTGGCCGCGGAAGTCGTGTCGAAGTAGTTGGAGTGGTCGGTGAAGGCCACAAAGTCGATGTTGGCGTTCTCCGGCAGGTTCGCAATATATTCCAGGGCGTTCTCGAGCGAACCCGAGCCGTCGGAATACTGGGTATGCGAATGCAGCTGGCCGAAGTATAGCTGCTCGGTGGCAGCGCCGACAAAGAAGCTCCAGCTCTTGGCAAAGACTTCGCCGTCCGCACGGGTGACGGTGACATTGACGGTTGTTCTGCCGTCGGCCATGTCTTCGGCCGGTGTGTAGGAAATGACGCCTTCGTTATAGACTGCATCCACCTTTTCACCCTTGACGAGCATTTCATACGTGAAGCCTTCGCCGGCATTCTTCACCTCAACCGAGATGACCGGACGCTTGTCAGCACCGGTTTCGGCATTGGCCGCAGGCTGGTTGTTCAGGAAGAGGACTTCATTCTTTACGGTAATTGTGAAGGTGCCTTCATAGCTGGTTCCTTCCGGATCGGTCGCCTTCGCATGCACGGTAATCGTGGAAGCTGCTTCGGTGACATCCGCGCCGATGGTGAAGGCGTATTCCTTATCCTTGACTTCTTCCAGGGTGAGTTCGGCACCGTCGACATCAGCCGTGACGGTCAGTTCCACATCACGCAGGTCATCGAGGACAAACGATCCTTCATAGACATCGCCCTTGATGACGGTATCCGCACCGGTGAAGGTGATCTTCGGGCTGTTGACCATGCCGTTATAGACCGGTGTGCCTTCCTTGACCGGATAGAACTGGTTGACGAACAGTTCCGGTGTGGAAGCCTTGTAGGTCCAGCCGGAGAAGTAGCCCGAGAAGAACTCGATGCATACGGCTGAGGTCTTATACTTGGCTGTCTTGGAGTAGATGACATAGCCGTCATTGACAGCTTCCAGCGTCCAGTACGTGCAGTTTTCGGATGTATCGCTTAAGGCATCCGAGAGGAAGACATCCTCAGCATCGTTGGTAGCCAGATATTTCCCGCCTGTTTCAAAGGCATAGATTTCATCGTTGGCAGTGACATTGAAGACCAGGGCGCCGTTTTCGGTTTCGGCATAGCCGTCATTGATGACAGCCGCAACCGGCGTCAGGGAGTTGCCCATGTCGTTCAGCGGGCCGAAGACTGCTTCCGCACCCGGGTTGTAAATGACAACCTCGTCGCCGTCATTCAGGACACCGCCGCCCGGCGTGCCTTCTTCTTCTCTTTTTGTCAGATAGAACATCTGGGCAAAAGCGCCTTCGGTTGCTTCGGTGATCTTGCCATAGCCGCTCCAGTAGTTCCTTGCGGCATACCATTCGACGTAGACGTTCCGGCCTGTGTTCTTGATATAGTACATGTCTTCCGTATTGGAAGGGCCGATGGTCCATTCGGTGTTGACATCATCCAGCGGCATGGAGGAGTACTGCTCACCCATGGAGAACTTCTGGCCTTCAGCGGTCGAGAAGGTATAGACCTTTCCTTCTTCCCCTTCGGTGACGCCGACGGTCCAGATATCCGCATTGGTGTAGCCTTCCAGCTTGCCGTCGGCTTCCGTAACCGGTGTGCCGGTATTGTAGAAGCCGTCATATGTCTGGCTCAGGGCGACGCCGGATTCACGGTTGTAAACAACAACCTGGTCGCCGTCCTTGAGATCGTCAGGACTGACAAAGCCTTCTTCGGCAGGTTCAGGTTCCGGTTCTTCCTCTTCAACGACCAGATAGAACATCTGGGCAAAGGCACCTTCGGTTGCTTCCGTAATCTTGCCATAGCCGCTCCAGTAGTTCTTTGAAGCATACCATTCCACATAGACATTTCTGCCGATGTTGGTGATGTAATACGCATCCTCGGTATTGGACGGGCCGATGGTCCATTCGGTA
>JAFWCP010000311.1 GCA_017536845.1 Solobacterium sp.
AGTCGGGAAGCATGCAAAGAGCCTGTGCTCACCATTGACGGTTTCAAACTGAAGCCTATGATCAATGCCATGGTCATGAAGAAAGCCTTCAAACTCATTGACTTTTCCGCTTTGACAGATCGCTTCTTCCAGAGAAGCATTGCCGTTCTCGAAACCGGCATATGGATTCCCTTCGGACAGTCCGCGATACCAGAACATGTTCTTACAGAAACGGAACATTTCAGTCAACAGCGGAATCCGGTTTGCAGGCGTGTTCCGATAGATGTATTTCAATATGGAAAGACGGCTGTCGATCTGGTTAATATTCTGATTGACCTTTAAATCCGGATGAATGAATTTTGTACCTGTATCTGAATCATCATAATCAAGCCACAGTTCATTGTTGATAGTCAGTTTTTCATAGATCAGACTGTCAGGACCAGATTTCTGGTATTCATAGCGAACCACAGCATTTTCAAACAGGAAAGTATATGAAAAACTGACATGTTTTCCCGGATGATAGAGGTTTGTATAGTTCTGCAGATCTATGCCGCTGATTCTGGATTTGTCGGTTAGATGCAGTGTAATATCAAACAGTGCGAGGCCCAGTGATGTTTTTCCGGATCCGTTTCTTCCGTAAACGAGTGCGCTGTTTACAAGGCCGTTGTGGACAAGATTACGGTTGAAAGCATAATCTCCTGCTGAAAAATCCCAGACCAGCCTGTCTGCAAAGCCTTTATAGTTTTCGACTTCAAATCTCTTTAGCATATGGACTCCTCCTTGCCAACGATGGTAAGCAAGGAAGAAGAAAGATCAATGTCAATCTGCATTGTATAACCTTATTTTATATAAGGAATTCCAGAAGGTTCTGAAAGTCACAAAAAAAGATCCGATTCATCGGATCCTTTTTTGCATGGTGGAGCTTACCGGGCTCGAACCGGTCACCTCATCGCTGCCAGCGATGCGCTCTCCCAGATGAGCTAAAACCCCAGGCAGGAATATTATACACGATTTGCTGAAGATGAAAAGAGTTTTTTCAAAAAGCGTGGATGATTTGCTGGATTTGATGATTCCGGAGAAGAGAATGTTATGACAGCAGAGGGATCAGTATATGACATAGAGCTTGTTCTGCAAGGAAATTTACAGTGGGGAGGAATCCTTGTTCTGCCTGCTTCATTTCACAGTCAGCCTCATGAATCTTTGGAATCCGTTCGTTGCTGTGATAAACGGAGACCTTTTGAATGCTCAAGGTTACGGCCGCCATATGATCGGAACAGATCTCTCCTTTTATCAGCAAGGCCGGTTGATTTTATATAAGGAAAGACAGTTATATATGATAAAATATACCGAAAACGGGGTGACTTCACGATGGCTGATAAAGTAATCAAAATATATGCCGCGACTGATATCGGCACCAAAGAGGATAACCAGGATTGCGCGGGCTATTATTCCATTGAAGGATCACGCATGCTGCAGGAAAAATCTGCTGCCTGCGAGGATGTCATTTCCGCATCTCATGACGGGTGCATCGCAGTCGTATCGGATGGCGTCAGCCAGTTCAGGAATTCTTCTGAAGCTTCTGAAACGGTTGTCAAGGCCATGATGGAACAGTTTTCTTCCTTCCGGCTGTTGAATATGAATTATGTTGCCCGCAGTGTTCACGCCGCCAATGACTGGGTTCATCAGCAGGCGGAACAAAACAACGGATATGATCGTGCATACGCTGCTACGATGTCGGCGCTGTATCTGAACGAAGACCTTGCCATTGCCGTCAACGTCGGCGATTCTCCCATCTTCCGGCTGCGGGGCCGGGAACTGACGCTGCTTTCCGAAACAGATACAAAGGCGGACCAGAAAATGAGAGATGGCCTGCCGAAGGAAAAAATCAGTGAAAGCGACAAGCATACCCTGACCCAGTGCATGGGCCAGTGGGAAATCACGCCGCATGTACGGATCGAGCCGGTTGAAGACCATGATATTTTCATCGTCATGTCGGACTGGACGGAAGATATTACGTTGCTGAAAAACAGACTGCTGACATACTTTGACTTTAATACCGGCGAGAATCCTGCAAGCATGCTTATTGAATACATGCACAGGAAAGCGGAAGATCAGAGCTATATTGACAACAGTTCGATCATCATTCTGTATGTGGAAGAAACGGAGGCCGCGTCATGACGAAAATTGTCTCTCCCGAGGAGCTGGAAAGCCTTCTGAACAAAGGGCAGAACAATCAGCAGCAGAAGGAAGATTCCAAGAAACCATATACCAGAAAGCCTTCTTCTTCCAAAAAGCCGGAAGCGAAAAACAAACCCGTCTTTACGGATTCCATCAAGCATCTTGGCAAACTGGAAGCATTGACGAAGAAACAGCTGAACAGGATCCTGAGGGATCACAACTCCCAATGGGAAATCGGCTATCAGCTTGGTGAAGGCGGTTTTTCGACTGTATTCACGTTGAAAGACAGGGACGGCGGTGAAGAGGAAGCCGCGTTAAAACTGATTGATCCTTACATGGCTTACCGCAGCCAGTACAAAGGCTACAACAACGGCCTGACACTGGGTGAATTGAAAAATGACAGAAACCTGCAGTCCATCTGCCGGCACATTGATGTCGAGTTTGATATCAATCAGCTGATCCTGAAAAAGGAGATGAAGCACTGTGTCCGCTTCTATCCGGATGACAGCTTTATTGACGATTCCATCCGTGAACATACGGCCTTTATCATTATGGAACTGATGGACGGATCTCTTCTTTCACGTCCTGCCACATTGCCTTCGAATATCGAAAACTGGCGGATTGCGTATGATATGCTTTCCGCGATCCTGGAAGACCTGCAGTTCCTTTCCGAACACAATGTTGAGGACAATATCTTTGTCCGTGACCTGAAACCGGCCAATATCCTGTACCGGATTGAAGACAGGGTTGTCCGCTATTATCTCTCCGACTTCGGCATGGGTGTCATCGGGGAGTATTCAACGAATACAAAGTTTTCTTCTCCCGGCTATACAGCCCCGGAGAGTGATAAGGATATCCGCTCCGACCTGTTCTCTCTGGCCCGCGCAGCATTCTTTATGTGCAATGGTTTTACGTTAGGCAGCAGTGAGCATGACAAAGGAAAGAAGTATCAGAGCGATCAGGAAAAAGAAAAAGAGTACTGGGATAATACACCTGAACAGTTCAGGGATATTATTCAGAAGGCAACAGACCCGAATCCTGAGAACAGATTCCAGACTGCTTCGGAAATGCTGAAGGAAATCCATGCCTGCAGCTTTGAAACAAGGCAGATCATCATTGATCAGGCAAATGATGAAATGATCAAAGAAATCGACCGCCTAAAGAAGAAGCATCAGGAAGAAGTATCAAAACTCGAGGAAAGAATCAAGGAACTGGAGGGGAAGACAGGGGAAGACATGTCTTCCTCTACGGCAAATGAGCAGATCCTGAAGCTGAATAAGGTCATTACCGAAAAAGAAGACAAAATTCGTGAGCTCAATCAATCGCTGACAGAAGAGAAGGAAAAGGCGATCAGGCTGGAAGGAGCTGCTTCCCATGGTGATGACCGGGTTGCAGAACTCGTTGAGGAAGCGGTAAACTACAAGAAGCAGATCGAAGACAAGGATGCTGAAATCAGCCGTCTTACCATCAAGGAAAAACAGCTTGAAAAGCTGCAGCCGAAGCTGCTGGAACTGCAGGAAAAAGTATCTGAACTTGAAACGGAAAATGAATCCATGGAAAAGCAGATCAGCAGTCTCACCAGCGATGCGTCCAGCGCGGAAACGCTGCGAAAGAGAAATGCGTCTCTGAACAGCAAACTCAGGGAGGTACAGACAAAGGCTCTGACCGCTGATACCAAAAATAAAGAACTGGAGAACAAAGTCCAGTCCCTGCAGACAAGAATCAACGGAGCCACTTCAATGGACAAGGTTCTTATGGCCCATCCCAGCGCACTGCTGATCAACCACTGGTGGGATATCTTTAAGACCATTGTCTTCATCGCTGTATTCATCGGCCTCTATTATGAAAAGATGTATGCACAGATGCCTCTGGCTTTTGAAATCTATGCCGGCGTGATCTTTGCCAGCATGATTACCGGCAATATTCCCCTGCGTAAGCAGCTTAGTGAGTTTGGCTGGTTTGTGTTCTGCACCATCGTGTTTTTCCCGGAGTATCTGTTTGTGATTTCCACGTTTGAAAACCGGTTTGGAAATGCAGACCTTTTCACGATCAGCCTGCCCTGGCTTGATGATCTGCCGTTTGGCCATATTGGCTTCTGGTTACTGCTTGGCATCTTTGTGCTGTATGACAGTATCCTGAACTATGCGAAGAACCTGAAGCACAGGAGTGTGGATGCCGAGGATCCTTGTGTCATGGTAAGCCTGCTTGGTGCTGCCTTTGCAATTGTGGCAATCATTATCGTGGTTGTCAGGATCTTTGTGCCCGGATTCCTGATCGAAGGAGCGAATGTTCGGTATCCTGCTGAACTTCTGAACATGGAAGGGGTGTCGTATGACGCGGAAAAGGAACGCTTCATCTTTGATAATGTGACGATCAATGAGTGTCTGACATTTGAAGGTGATACTGCCTTTGAAATCCACGGGAATGTGATATTTCAGAATGAACTGACGGAAGCTCCTCTCGTGACTGTGAAACATGGTACTCTCAAAATCTATCCGGAGGCGAATTCCAGCCTGGTCATGAACAATGCCATGGGTCAGGACATCGTTGCCGATGAATATATTTTCTGCGCCAATTCATCCAACCTGAACGGCAGCTTTACATGCAACAGTGAAAAGGCCTGTATGTATTCCGGTATCCTCAGCAATATTACCGTCCATTCCGCATCCATCCACAACCAGAACACTTCCGGCAGTTCCACCAGCAACAGCTGGATCAGGGATTCTGAATGGAATCAGGGAACCTTCAGTGTGGATGGCGTCGAACATCCGATTGCCGAACTGGGCAGCTATGGTACCGGTTATTACCTTGATGAAGAAAGCGGTCTGGTCATTCTGAATAATGCTGCCGTATCACAGCCGATCGTGTTCACCGGCAATGTCAGGCTGTCTGTGATTGGAGAGAATACACTGACGAACACAACAGAATCGGATCAGCCCATGATTGAAGTGAAAGGCGGTTCGCTGGCGCTTGAATACACAGAAGGTTCTTCCCTTCAGGTTGTCAATGATCATGGGCAGGATCTTTATGTCGAAGGGAATATCTATGTTTCAGACAATCACTTTGAAAGCAGGGACAGGCACAGTTTTACCTGCAATGCAGCAAGCAGCGATATCACCCGCAATGCATGTATCTATGCGACCAAGGGCGTGCAGATGAACCTGATGGATACCAGAATTGTGAACAACAGTGAAGGCGGAAACGGAATTACATATGGACATGAGAGGTGAAGTCATGGAAAAGGAAAACGCACAGAAACTTCGGCCGCTGCTTCTGGTCATAGCAATTCAGATGCTTCTGTACCTGCTGTTACTGGGAAAATCAGCATCTGCCGCAAGCCATTATGTGACAGTTCTTGCCGGAATTGTCCTTGTTGAAACGGGGCTGGCATTCTGGCTGATGAAAAGAAACGGGAGCCTTCCGATATTATACGCAACAGCAATGATCTTTGCGATCGGCACATGTGTCCAGTGCCTGTTAAGCCCGATTTTCCCCACAATCAGAATTGAATTATATGGGGTGGTAACGGTCATTGCCGGTATTCTGTTCAGTCTTGCCTTTGCCAGGATATTTCCCAAAGGCAAGGCTCCAAGATGGGTCTATGGCCTGGTCTTTCTTGGCATAGCAGTCATCTATGGCCTGTTAATGACAGTAGGAACAGATCCTAACAATACCGGGACAACCAATACGCTTGAGATTGGTTCCATCACCGTTCAGCCAACGGAGTTCATCAAGGTCATTGCCGCAGTGTTCTATGCGATGCTGTTCGCGGATCCGAAGATTCAGGACAAAGTCAAGGTGATTGCTTCTACTGCCTTCTTCCTTGTGAACCTGCTGTGCCTTCTGTTCATTAAGGAACTCGGCAGCATGCTTGTCCTGATCATCCTGCATATCCTGATGCTGTGGGTGTTCTTAAAGCCTTCGAAGATGAAGACGATTTATCTTTCCGTATGC
>JAFWCP010000312.1 GCA_017536845.1 Solobacterium sp.
CGTGTCGCAGCGGATGCCTTCATCCTCCATGGCGGCAAGAACAGGCACCAGCGGCATCTCGATCTTCCGATAGAGATCCTCCATGCCGAATTCCTTCAGCTTCAGCCCGGTCATGGCCTTCAGCTTCAGAATGTTTGCCGCATTTTCACTGCGGTAGCGGAGGATGTCGTTTTCATCCGTCACCAGCAGCGGCTTCGATGGCCTGCCATATACCTCATCAGCGGTTTTTGTCAGCGTCAGGCCGAAGGAATCAAAGATCTTTTCGGTGCTGGTCAGGGTTGAATTGACCAGGGCGGCCATGATCATCGTATCGTCAAAGAAATTTACGACAATGCCGGCCCGGGCCAGGACATGCATGCTGCGCTTGATGTCAAAGCCGCATTTATGCGGTGTTTCCGCCTTCAGATAGTCCAGAAGCGCCTCATCCTTTTTCAGATCCTCGACGGATATGTCATACGTCCGGCTGCCATCGCTTATGGTCAGGGAACGCATTGCCGCCCGACGGTAGGAACCGGGTTCGGTATCGATGAATACCGCCGTCTCCTCCTTCAGGATTTCCGACGGCATCCGGGTGACATATTCGGCAAAGACTTCTTCCGTATCAGCGGCAGAAACCGTCACTTCCTGCGGTGTATACAGCAAGGTTTCATCCCCTGCTTCCGCTGTCTGGATTTCGTTCCGGCTGACAGGGATTTCGCTCAGGCTTAAGGCCGGGATTTCCTGCGTCACAGGCGCAGCGTGCCTTGCCGGCAGGGTTTTTGCATATGTCTGATAGCGGCGGATGGAGCAGTTCATGGCCAGGGTGCGGAAATACCTTTCCACCCCGTCAAAGTCAGGGCTAAAGGCGCACTCATCGGCGGTAAAGGACAGATCCACATCAGTCTTGATCGTCGCCAGCTTTTTGGACAGCAGGGCGGAATCATGGCCTTCACGGATCTTATTGCCCATGGCACCCTTGATCTCATTTTCATGTTCAAGAACACCTTCCACAGAGCCATACTGCGCCAGCAGCTTGACGGCAGTCTTTTCGCCGATGCCCTTGACGCCGGGAATGTTGTCGGAGCTGTCTCCCATCAGGCCTTTCATATCAATGATCTGCAGAGGTTCAATGCCCATGCTTTCCTTCAGGTGGGCCGGGGTCATTTCCTCTATCTCGGTCATGCCCTTCTTCATCAGCAGCACGGTCGTCTCATCATCGACAAGCTGCAGCAGGTCATGGTCGCTGGAAAGGATGAAGGTCTGGTATTCCGGGGTGTTTTTGGACATCGTGCCGATCAGGTCGTCAGCTTCAATGTCAGGCTCTTCCACCCAGCGGATGCCAAAGGAATCCAGAAAGCCGCGGACCAATTGGAACTGCGGCACCAGGTCATCCGGTGCCGGCTGACGGGTGCCTTTGTAGGCCGGATACAGCTCATGCCGGAAGGTGTGCCTGCCGGCATCGAAAGCAACCAGGATCGCGTCCGGGCGCACGGTTTCCAGCGCCTTTACAAGCATGTTGGAAAAGCCGAATACGGCATTGGTCGGCGTCCCGTCGGGAGCGCTCATCCGGTTCCCGTAGGCGGTTGCCCAATAGGCTCTGAAAAGCATTGAATTGCCGTCAACCAGTAACAGTTTTTTCATGGATCATTCACCTCCGGAGATATCCGTCTTCATCGTTTCAAGGACGCTGAGATTCTCCCACATGACGGAGAGGTAGTCCTTCCCTTCCAGCTCTTCCGTATCGGTCAGAGAAGAAAGGTTGCTCAGTTCGACCCGGGTCAGACCCAGTTCGGTTTCCAGCTGTTCAAACAGCACTTTCATATCGTCGGTCATGTTCGGTTCATAGACAATATAGCGTACGTTGTCCGTAAGGATCCTGGCCTTGATCGCCTCCAGCTGCGAGGGAGTCGGGAAGGCCCCGTACTTGGACAGGATGACCGGATAGACCTGGAAGCCGTAGGTCTTCTGCCAGTTGCCGAAGGAAGCGGTCATCGAGACAAAACGGATCTCCTGCTTATTGTTGATCAACGATGTCGCCAGGGCCTGGTAGGCA
>JAFWCP010000313.1 GCA_017536845.1 Solobacterium sp.
ACCCATGAGATGGGCTTTGCCAGAGAAGTGGCAGACCATATCATCTTCATGGCTGACGGCAGGATTATTGAAGAAGGCACGCCGGAAGAGATCTTCGAGCACCCGCAGAGTGACCGCCTGAAGACCTTCCTTGCCAAGGTGCTTTAAGAGTACCGCATCCCTGCAGGATATCTGCCGGACAGTACGGCAGATGTTCCTGCCGCATGAAAGGTGAATGAGAAAGCATCCGGTATGGTTTAGAACCCGCGCCGAATGCTTTTCGTATTCATATCGGAAGATGTTTTCCAAAAACTGAACGATACTGCCTTTTGCCGGATGGCTGCAGAAAATGGCAGGAAAGGATCGGCAGAAGACGGCAATTCCGGGATGCCGTTAAGAAACAGAACTGCTGTGCGTATCTGACTTTCCGTCAAAATACCTTCCCTCTTCATCAGCCCATGCCGGCAAACCTGCCGACAGGGCAGGTCAGACAGTTTTCATTCTCTGTTGTCAGCGGCTTTCTGAAACTTCTGCGGGTCTTCAACATACAGTTCCGCATAGCCGCATGCCGGGCAGACGGCGCATTTCGGTTCGGCAAGCGGGGTCTGGGCCATTCCGGCCTTTGTGATCCTTGTGCCGTTGGCACCGATTTTGAAGTTTTCAGTCATTTCCTTTCCACATCTGAGACACTTTTTCAAAGTCATCCCTCCTGTTGCTTATTCATGATGGCTGAAAAACTGTCTCAGGTATATGCCGGCTTTTCAGCACCCTTTGCTCTTCAAAGGGCGCGGACAGCGGAGCTGCTTATGCGACTGACGTTGCTCATACAGATGCTTCCGGTTCGGTTTCATCCCTTATCGCAAACGGGAGTTTGTCGAGGATATCCTTCTGCTTGTCAATGCCCGGATATACTTCAACAAGAGCCAGTCCTTCCGGACGCAGGGCGAACACGCACCTCTCCGTGATATAGAGCACATTCTGCCTGTTTTCCATCGCTTTCTGTCCGGAAAAGCTGATGCTGCGGACATGTTCCACGATCTTGGCAATCCTGCCTTCTTTTTCAATGGTGATACGCCCTTCATTCTCGGAAATCTCAAGCCCGCGGGCGCTGAAGGTCAGACAGAAGATGACGTTCTTCGTTGCCGAGGTGATATTGCAGAAACCGCCGACCCCGGCATAATGATCAGCACTGCGGTGGGCGTTGACATTGCCGTGCCGGTCAATTTCAAGAGCCCCCATAAAACACCGGTCAAGACCGCCGCCGTCATAGAAATCAAACTGCATTGACATATCAATGACCGATCCGGCCCCGATCATCGCACCGAACTGTCGGCCTCCCGCCGGCAGGCCGCCGATACCGCCCGATTCCACCGTCAGGGTCAGTTCGTGCAGGATGCCTTTGTGCGCCGCATATTTGGCGGCTTTTTCGGGAATGCCGACGCCGATGTTGACAATATCCCCTTTGCGCAGTTCATCCGCCGCCCTGCGGCCGATGACCGAGGAAGGCAGGTCGTCTCTTTCATAGCCGATCTTCGCGTTTTCCTCTTCCAGGCGGCTGTACCAGTACTGCATATGGGTTGAAGGGACATGGATATCTCCGGAAAGCGTACCGAATACTTCATTATTCTCTTTCTGCTCGCAGACGACCACGGCATCCACCAGGGCTGCCGGCAGAATGACATCACGGGGACGGCGGAAATCCGAGCGCAGCCTGTCCACCTGGACGATCACCTTGCCATGGTTCCGCCTGGTCAGCTGCACCAGGGAAAGCGCATCAATGGAGCAATATTCGTTTTCAAATGATACATTGCCGTTGGCATCAGCGCTGGTTGCCTTGATCAGGGCAATATCCGGTGCCGGAAGATGGTAACGCAGGTATTCTTCCCCTTCGATGTTCACAACCCTGACCAGGGAATCGTCATGGGACAGGCGGTTGAGGCCCGGACCTTCCACCCGGGGATCGACAAAGATGCCGAGCCCCACTTTGGTGTAATACCCGTCATGGCCGCCGGCCTGGGCCCGGATGGCATGCGACATCGGACCTAACGGCAGGTTGTATGCCTCAAACCGGTCTTCCAGAACAATCCTGCAGACTGAAGGCATGGTTCCGTAATGGCTGGCAATGATCTTTCCGACAGCTCCTTCCCTGATATACGGCTCAGCCCCGCGCTCGGGGTCAAGCAGGCCGAAGCCGGAAGAAGAAATCAGCGTCAGGTTCCTGGGATGGCCGGTTTCACGGAAGCGTTTTGTGATCGCATCATGAAGCTTTTCCGGATTGGCCATCGCGGCAAAAGAATTCAGGCCGATCACCGCGTTGTCGCTGATCAGCCCGGCTGCCTGGGCGGTATCCATGATTCTGAACATGGCAGATACTCCTTTTCCCTTGATTGGATTTCGTGTGGTTTATGGCATGACATTTCTTTGCCCCGGCCGTCTGAGATTCGCTTATGGCAGAAGCGGCAGACAGGCCCTGGAAGCAGTTTTTCAGACAGTGAATCAGGCTTCTTTTCTGCGCTTATCCACTTTCTTCCGGCAGCAGCCTTCTCAGCATGCCTTCGCGGTTGTCCAGGAACATCTTTGTGATCCGGTAGCTGTCGGTTTCCTCATATGCGATCGGATGCAGCGGCCCGTCGTCAAAGCAGAGGATTTCCGCGTCCGGCATGCCAAGCAGGATCGGTGAATGCGTGACGATGATGAACTGGGCATTCTGCCTGGCACATTCGGCGATCTCAATCAGCAGGGTCAGCTGCCTTTGCGGCGATAAGGCGGCTTCCGGCTCATCCAGGATGTATATACCCCTGCCTTGAAAATATTGCTGCGCTATGGCCAGGAAGCTTTCACCGTGTGATCTTTCATGCAGATGCATGGAAATGCCGCCGCTGCGGGAGTATTCCTCTTCGGCCGATGCCACATTGTAAAAGCTTTCCGCCCGCAGGAAGTATCCCCACGACGGCCCGTCAAAGCCCTTGCTTAAGCACATGGCCCGGCATAGTGGGGAATGGGAATCATACGTCGAAAACCGGTAGTTCTTCGTGCCGCCTTCAGGATTGAAACCATAGCTGACGGCAATGGCTTCCAGCAGCGTTGACTTGCCGCTGCCGTTTTCACCGACAAAGAACGTGATGTTCCGGCGGAATTCCAGTTCATGCAGCGACGCAATGGCCTCAATGCCGCGCAGGTAGCTGGAAGGTGATATCTGATCCCAGTCAATCCGCAGTCCCCGGATCGGCAGTGTTCTCATATTGGTCTTCCTTTCTGTCATCTTGACCCTTCAGCGTTTTCAGCATCAGGTCTGCTTTCCTGTAAAACTCTTCATAGAATTGCGGGCCGTAGCGGAAGATGCCGTTTTCTTCGTTCTTCAGCATTTCATACAGACTGCCATACAGCGGGTCAAGTTCGGCCAGCCTTGGATATACGCTCCTGCATGCCGGCAGCATGTACTGCAGCCTGCCTTCCTGTACGCACAGGTCATAGATGAATTCAGCATCCGTCATGATTTCCAGCAGGTCCAGGCAGTCAAGGAGTTTTTCTTCCCTGACATGGTTTCCCAGCGAGGCAAAGTCGGCCATGAAAAGCGGCATCCGGTCTTCTTCAAAATCGGAGAAGTTTGCAAACCGGACGATATATTCATCCGGTTCA
>JAFWCP010000314.1 GCA_017536845.1 Solobacterium sp.
CGGCTGACCTGCCGATCATCGCCCTGATTGCCGGTGCCTTCTTCAACAAGTCAGGCGTCGTTGCGGCCAGTGCCTACTTCATCGGCGTGGCATCCATCATCGTCTCCGGCATCATCCTGAAGAAGATGAGCTTCTTCGCCGGTGAGCCCGCTCCCTTTGTCATGGAACTGCCGGCTTACCATATGCCGACGATATCCAATGTCCTTCGTTCCATGTGGGAAAGAGGAAGCTCCTTTATCAAGAAGGCCGGAAGCGTCATCCTGCTGGCAACGATCTTTGTCTGGTTCACATCTTCCTATGGCTTCACCGCGGAAGGCTTCGGTGCCTGCGACATGGAGCAGTCCATCCTTGCCAATATCGGCAATGCCTTCAAGTTCCTGTTTGTCCCGCTTGGCTGGGGTGACTGGAAGGCAAGCGTTGCGACTGTCACCGGCTTAATCGCCAAGGAAAATGTCGTCGGTACAATGGGCGTCCTCTACGGCGCCGGCGAAGTTGCCGAAAACGGCTGGCAGATTTTCAATACGATGAATGCGGAATTCGCCGGCTCAGCGGCCGCTGGTTATTCCTTCCTGGTCTTCAACCTGCTGTGCGCACCGTGCTTTGCGGCAATCGGCGCCATCAAGAGAGAAATGAACAGCGCGAAGTGGACCTGGCTGGCCATCGGCTGGCAGTGCGGCTTTGCCTATGTCATTTCACTGATCATCTATCAGTTCGGTGCGGCAATGGAAGGAAACATCAACATCATCGGCCTGGTTCTTGCCATCGCGGCAGCAGCATTGCTGCTCTGGCTGCTCTTCCGGCCGGCGGAAAAAGCCCCGGCGCTGGAAACAGTCCGTTCATAATCACAAAGAAAACGGGATGTCGAATCCCGTTTTTTCGTGCACATTTGTTATAATGTTTGCATGAAAAAGTTTCTTTTTTTACTATTGCTTGTCATCGCTGCGGCACTCGGTCTGTACATCCTGTCCTCAGCGGCTCTGAAAAATGATATGGCGGTCGGAAAGGGCTATTCCGGTATTTACCGCGACAGCGATAACGGCCGCTACTGGTATGAAAACGGAGACAGAAAGGGAACTTCGAAAGATCCCGAAAACATCGTCACCTACGACGGCCCCGACGGTACAAAGAACATACGGGGCAGGGAAATCTTTGACGAAACTGTTATGGCCTGGTATTGGCTGGAAGCAGACGACAACGGCCGCATGGCGGAAAACCGCGAGGTCTGGATCCCTTATATTTATCAGGATCGAAGGGACGAAGGAAACGGCAAATGGGTGCGCTACGACGAAGACTGCCGGATGATCCACGGCTGGTGGAAGGATCCCGATACAGGGCGGAACTATTACTATGACGAGATCACCGGAGCCAAAACATTCGGCGAACGGAACATCGGCAATGTGAACTATCAGTTTGATGAAACCGGGGCTGCTCAGACGCCGGACCTGGCCGTCTTCGAAGATGCCCGCCGTTATGAAGGCTATGAGCTGCCGGCTTCGGTGACATCGGTGCTGGATGTCGTCGAAGCCCACGCGAAGCAGGGCGGCTACGCGCTGGCATACCTGATGCAGGACATCAGTTCCGGTAAAAAGGTTTCCTATATGTCAGGCGAGATGATGTCGGTCAACGATGTCATCCGGGTGCCGTATGTCATCGCTTCCGGCCTGCTCTGCGAAGACAGCCTGCAGGAAAAAAAGGCGCAGCTGAAGAATGCGCTTTACGCAACGCCAGCGGATACGTTTGAATCCCTGCACAAACGGTACGGCATTCAGCCTCTCATCTCCCTCAGCAAGGCCGCCAGCTGCGAGATTGCCTTTGAAGGCGATTCCATCCCTGTGCTTTCCGCCGAACAGACGGCTGTCCTGATGAACCAGACCTTCACCTACATGAAGACCACCTGGCTCGGCCAGGTCGTGCGGGATAGCCTGAAAGACACGGATTCCTACATCAAAGATACGCTGAAGGATGAAGTCATCAACTTCACCCTGCGCGATGATGGCCGGGCCAATGAAGCAGCCATCGTGCTGGCCGATGAGAACCCCTATATCCTGATCATCCTGACCAACATGCGCGAGCGTTCCGATGACATCATCCGCCTGATCAAGGCCCTCGATGAAGCCCATGGCGCTGAAGTCAGATGATGTCTGATACAAAGAAGAGACGCTGATCTGTCATTGCGTCTCTTCTTTTTTATTGATTGGCCTCGGTGATTGCCTTGACGTAGGTGAATCCACCCTGATCATCAATGAACTGGTAATACGGCACCTGATGGTCAAGCGGATAGACGCTGTATACAATGTTGATTTCGACAATCTTACGGCCGTCCTTTTCCGCCTGGGCAATCAGGCCGTCAACAGGAAGCAGGGGATACATCTGTTCTTTGCCCTCTGCCAGGGCACTGACTGTTTCCTCGGAAGCACGTTCTTCGGCCGCTGCATCCACCTCGATTTCATTCGGATCTGACGGTTGGGCGGTATCCGGTTCGCCATACGTATATGAGCAGATCGGCAGTTCGGTAATCTCGGGGACATAACTGCCGACAAGGTAATATACAGGCTCGGCAGCTTCCTGCGCTTCAGCCGGGGCCTCATTATCTTCTCTGTCCTTCACATCAGCTGCTGTCGGAGCGGCAGTATCGTTCATAGTATCCGGCCGGTTCAGCACGGCAATCATGATCAAGGCGGCACAGGCAGTGATCAGCACCGGCGGCAGCCAGAAAATGCTTCGGCGGCGCAGTCTGACACGCAGCCGGGCAGCTTCTTCCAGAAACGCATCATCGGTTTCCTGAAGGGCATCGATGATATCATATGCTTTCATACTTCAAAACCCTCCTCAAGAAGATAGTCTTTCAGCCTGGCCCGCATCCGGAACAGCTGGCTTTTCGCCGCTGCCTGCGGCATGCCGCAGTATGATGCAGCATCCTTGAGCGAATCCATGTAGTAATAGCGCATCAGGAACAGGCTGCGGGAGACAGGCGGAAGGCCGGCCAGGAAACCATGAATGGCTTCCTGCAGCTGTTTTGCGGCAAACTGTTCCTGGGGTTCGTCTTTTCCGGCAAAGGTATCGCCGAGTTCTTCCAGTGATACGGCAAGATTGGATTTCCGTTTCATCCGGTTTTCTTTTCGGTACATATCCAGCGCAAGCCTCCTTGTGACTTTGGAAAGCCATGCGGAAAACACTGAAGGCCTTTCCGGAGGAATGGCGTTCCAGGTACGCAGGTACGTATCCTCCAGGCATTCTTCGCTGTCAGCGTGATCATTGAGGATGTTGTAGGCGATCACTGAGAGGTAGTTGTGATATTTGCGGTCGGTTTCCGTGATGGCCGCTTCATTGCGCTGCCAGTAAAGGTCAATGATTTCACTGTCTTCCATGCTTTCTCCTTTCACCATGACTGACGCCGTTATTTATCGAATGGTTTCAGAGAAACAGGCTGAAAATGCTGCAGACCAGCCAGCCGGCAGCCGTATACCTTGTCAGCGTCCGGTAGACATCCACGTTCTGATAGAGGGAGAGGCCGTTAAGCACCAGGGCCAGCAGGGCACATGACAGGATCCAGCATGCATACAGCCGTCTGGCTGTAAAGCCATAGGCAATATAGCGGCATAACAGGATGCCGGCACTCAGGCAGAACAGCAGGCTCATGACGCATAACACCGTACGCAATACGGTCTTATGGGCATGATGCGCTTCTGCTTCCCGGTCTGGCCTGTTTACCATCAGGAAGACAACACAGTTCAAAAAGACAATCCTGACCATGACCGCAAAAACGTCAAAAGCCCGGGCATGGATTTCCACGGCATTGGCCGCCGAAAACCCCTGGAACACGGTTACAAGGAAATACACCCCATACAGCGCGGACAGGCTGTAGAGAAGGATGAATTCCGCCCGGCTGAGCACATTGGCCAGGAAGGGATTCCGCGGTTTGAGCGGCTGCCTGGTCGTCATCAGGCCATAGAAATAGGCGCCGACCGGCAGGGAGAGGACAAAGTAGAAACAGGTATAAAAGAGAAAGTCCGGATCAAACACCCTCTGCAGCAGGGCAAAGGGTGACAGGAAGAAGGAAGAAAGCGAAGAAAGGCTTTCCAACGCGATGGCCAGCACGAAGCCGGCCGCGGCAAGGGAAATGATATCGCTCAGAAGGTTTCGCTTCCCCGGCCCGCGCAGCGTTTGCCATACAGCCGCAATGCGCCGGCCGAAACCGGCAAAGGGGTAAAGCAGGAACCCCGCCGCAAGATCGACCGGGAAACGTTCCCCGATCCGGTTTTCCGACAGCAGGTTCAGCCGCAGCAGCACCATCGCCACCGCACCGACATGCAGCATCAGAATATTGATCGCGGCCGTATCATCAGCACCGTTGAGAAAGAACAGGATCCCGCCGGCCATCAGAACACCCTGCATGAAGACAGCATCCCGGGTACGCTCACTGCGGCGGATGACAGCCATCAGTTCGGTATAGCCGATAAAGGCTGCCGTGAAAAGCAGGAACAGGAAATTGTGGCCGGAATCCATGTGAAAAACCTAAACAAAAAAAACATATCAAAGCTCACAGCATAAAAGCACTCACATCATCAAAATCGACATATCAAACTCAAA
>JAFWCP010000315.1 GCA_017536845.1 Solobacterium sp.
CCGCCGATTGTGGATCTGAGCGGGGAAGAGGGCTGGAAGGCGTTTATGGAAATCCTCAGGGATGAAGCGGATGATTACGATCCGAAGAAGGAAGCCCGCAAGGCCAGGCGGCTGCTGAAAAAGGAAGGGATCATCGAATGAAGAAGCTGCGTTCGAAACCGTTTGTCTGCACCGGCCTGCGGGATGATCCGGACAACCTGCGCCGGGTGAAGGACTTTGTCATCGACCGGGAGGAACAGTACCGGGATATGGACACCATCATCGGACTGGAGGCCTATCTGCGCCATGCGGCCTGGGACGATGATTACAACCGGCAGACGAAGGTCTATGTCATCCGTGACGAGCGCCACCCGGAGATGATCGCGGCATACTTCTCGCTGAAGGCAGGCATGGTAGCTTACCGGGACGCGGAGAGCTTCATTTCCGAAGCAGAGCGGGAGCACCTGCGCCGTCAGAACATCAAGTCCATCCCGGAAGCCCTGCCGGCCATTGAACTGGCCCATTTTGCGGTCAATGACAGCTATCGCCGGGTCATACGCAGGGAAGGGGCACCGGTCAAAGGCCTGGGGGCGTTCTTCTACCCCCAGTTCATCTATCCCATCATCCTGGAAGCAGCGGACATGATCGGCGTAAGGCTGGTCTATCTGTATGCGGCCGGGGATGAAGCGCTGGTCGCGTATTACCGCAGCGTCTTCCGTTTCCATACTCTGGAGTATGATCTTGACCTGGCGCCGATCAAGCCGGATTATGACCAGGGCTGTACTTTTATGTACAGGTCTCTCCATTCGTGATATAGTATTGCATGTGAACAGGGGTGCGTATTGCTGAGAAAAACCCTTATCACCTGATCTGGTTAGGACCAGCGTAGGGAGTTCCGCAAACTTTCTGCGCCTTTGTATGAAACGGAGGTGTTTTTTTATGAAAAGAGATCAGATTGTCACGATTGCCTACATGGGGCTTTATGCAGCGCTTTACATTGTGCTCAAGTTTGTCGGGAACCTCATTCCCATCCTGCAGATGCCCAACGGCGGTTCCATTGAGCTGGAGCTGATTCCGGTATTCATCGCTTCTTACCATCTGGGCTGGAAGAAAGGCATCGGTGTCGCCATCATTTCCTGGCTGCTTACGATCATCCTGGGTTTCCCGATGTGGCTGTACTGGCCGATTCAGATTGCCCTGGACTATGTCGGCCCGCTGGCGGTATGCGGCCTGGCATCCTTCCTGTGGCCGTTCCACGACCTGGGCAAGGCCGGCTCTCTGGCCTGCGGCCTGGTGCTGGCGGCGGCAGCGGCCGGCGGCATCATCCTGTCCTACGGCAATTCGATTCTGGTGTACGTGATCAGTGCTGTGGTTGCGGCCGGGCTGTTTGCGTTCAACTACTGGTACCTGAAGGAAAAGAAGGTCTTCGGCGTTGTGATTGCGATGCTGCTGAAATACTTCCTGCAGGTGCTCTCGGGCGTCTACTACTGGTTCCCGGAGGAATCCTATGCCGGTTCATCGTTTGCCTGGACCAATTCCCTGGTCTACAACTTAGACTACAACCTGGTGACGATGATCGTATGCATGATCGCCGTCCCGTTCCTGATCGACCGTCTGAAGCATACAGGCGTGAAATTCCGCTGATTGCAAGGCCGTGGAAACCACGGCTTTTTCTTTGCCGCTTTTCGTGTATAATGACTGCAAGGAGATAAAGAACATGAAAATCGGAATAATCGGAAACGGATCAATCGTTCTGGCGGCACTGTCTGCCTTCCAGGAAGCCGGCATCGAAGTCAGTGCATTGTGGTGCCGCAACGGCGAAAAGGGAAAGCCACTGCAGGAACAGTTCGGCTTTGAAAAGCTCTATACGGATTATGATGCCTTCCTGGCGGATGATTCCTTCGATACGGTCTATGTAGGCCTGGTCAACAGTCTGCACTATTCGTATACGATCAAGGCCCTGCGCTGCGGGAAGCACGCGATTGTCGAAAAGCCCTTTACGATCACGCATGCAGAAGCAAAGGACCTTGTGGATACGGCAAAGGAAAACGGGGTTTATGTGTTTGAGGCCATCATGTCAAGGTATTCGCAGAATCTTGAAAAGGTCAGGGAAGGCATTGAGCAGCTTGGCGAGGTGCTCTCGGTGCAGGCAGTCTATGCCCAGTACTCCCGCCGTTATGACGCCTACCGGGAAGGCAAGGTGATGGCGGCTTTTGACCCCCGGCTTTCCGGCGGGGCACTCTATGACCTGAACATCTACAACATCCACATGATGACAGCACTGTTCGGCATGCCGAAAAAGGCGGAATACATCCCGATCAAGGGCTTTAACGGCGTCGACCTTGGCGGTACGCTGGTGCTTACGTATCCGGGCTTCCAGGCTGCCCTGGTTGCGGACAAGCATGCTGCAGGGAAAAGCGGCATCGTGATTGCCGGAAAACGCGGCTATCTCGAACTGCCTGGAAGGCCCGGCATCATCCGCAAGATCGTCACCTGCTTTGATGGCGAAGAAGGCCAGATCGACTGCATCCAGGATGGAAACCCCATGACGCAGGAGTTCCGCCTGATTGCCCGTGTTGTGAATGAAAAGGATGAAGCACAGATGGATGCCTGGATGGAACAGTCTCTGCAGAGTGCGCATATCCTTGATGAAGCACGTAAATCCGGCGGCCTGGTTTTTGCCATCGATAAAGAATAAACCACGCGATTGGCATTTGTGGAAATTTCATGTGAAATTGATTCGAAACGATTGTTGGTAAAGCGCTTA
>JAFWCP010000316.1 GCA_017536845.1 Solobacterium sp.
GACCTTCTGCAAGTGTTGGCCTGGCCATAACAACAACTTCTGTCTGCGGAGAATCCCAGCCTTCAGAAATCATCTGACACGAGAGCAGGAATTGTACCTCTTTATTTTCGTATTGCCGAAAAATAAGATCGTTGTCTTTGTTCGTGCCATAAACAGCACGTGCCGTGAATCCTGCCTCTTTCATCAGTTTTTCCATTTTCTTTGCATGATTCACATTAACGCAAAATATAATCCCTTGTTTATAGAAATCTTTCTTTGGCCAGAAATACTTTTTCAGTGTCCTGACAATCAGTTCATTTCTTGATTCAACGATTAGGGTTCTTTCCAGATCGGCACCATTATAATCTTTCCCGTTATAACGGACAGCGGATAAATCAATGTTTGAAAGCAGCCTGTAACATCGAATATTGGTAATGATATTCTTCTCTATTGCTTCTCGCAGAGTCAGCTGCGTTTTGTATTTTCCAAAGATATCTTCCAGTTTCTTTCCGTCCAGTCTGTCCGGTGTGGCAGTCAGTCCAACCAGATATTTTGGTGTGAAATACTGAAGCGTTTTCGAACAGTTGGCCGCCTGGGCATGCTGGGCTTCATCAAAAAGAATATAATCATAATACTCAGGGGGCAGATTCCTTCTGCTCAAAAATGTCCGATTATACAGTTCGCATTTGATTTCCCGTGATCTTGGGAAAACCTTCAGCCTCTTTTCCCAGTCTTTTCGAGTCCCTATGTTGGGAGCCATGATCAGGACTCTGCCGATCTTGTTATCTTTATAAAGAGCACTGATATCTTCAATTGCAATCTGTGATTTTCCTCCTCCGGTCGGGATTACTATCAAAGATGTATTTACTCCCTTTTTCCTGTCTTCTTTTAGTTGGTGAAGCATATTTTCTTGATGTGTATACAGTTTAAATGATCTGGTTCCACCAAGCAGGTTGGCATCATGAAAAGTTTTTTTATCGCCGAATACGGATTTGATATTGTCTATTGCCTGGTTTTTGAACTTCAGATTCTCAAAGGAAAAACGATATGTCTTAAACCCATAAAGACTCAGAGTATTCTGTTTTTCCAGTTGTCTTTCATATTGTTGCTCACCAATGATCTGAGGATGGTGGTAGCGAACGCCATTCTCTTCAATGGCAAAAGAACCTTTATCGGTTTCAAGCACATAATCCACAAACGCATTCCTTCCTCCAGCCAACGAAAGAGAATACTCCTTCTGAAGGTAGTTCACAGAATCATTTCCATATGCCTCCATAAAGAGATTCTCAAATGTGTTTTCCAGGGGAGTATTGTCTACATGTGCTTTATCAAATGATCCGCCACTGTCGTTGATCTCGATACTTTCAGGATCCTTGTCAAGCCAGTCTGTGACCTCATCGCATATACTATTCGATCCAGAAACATAAAATCGATATAATCGATCCGCAAAGCTCATCCAGGTGTTCTGCATTTCACAATACTTGGAATAATCAAACGCCATACCATCTTTGTATTCGCATATAGAAAAATCAAGTATGACACATGTATTTTTGCCGTCGATGAAAACAGCAGAGTGATGCGATGCATCGTAGTAATAATCCTCTGCCTGCTGAAATCCTCTTGATGTAAGAAAATCAAAATCCATCTCTACTCTTTTCTAAGTATTACATTAAGCCATTTTTCATCTTCTCTGCCTTTTCTGGCATCAGAAGTGATAGTTTCTTCTATAACAGATAAACCTTTAACCTCATCCACAATGTTTTGAAAGCTGGTTTCAGTCAGATCCGTGAAATATCTCCCATTACGATATCCTTCAAACTCTCCATATTTAAAGCTGACATACAAATATCCGTTTTTCTTAACAGCCTTCTTCAAACGCGCAAAAATATCAGGAAGTTCCTGGGATGGAACGTGAAGTATGGATGCGCATGCGAATATACCATCATATTTCTCACATTCATTCAATTCATTGAAAAACATCTTTTTAACTTTCAGACCAGTGACTTTCGATGCTATCTTGACCATCTCTTCCGACCCGTCAATTGCCTCAACATCAAATCCTTTCTTCAAAAAGTATCTGCTGTCTCTGCCGCTGCCGCACCCAAAATCAAGGATCCGTGATCCTGGTTTAAGATACTTCAAAAATGAATCCTGTACGGCTGAAAACTCCAGATCCAAGGTATCGTTGGCAAATAGCTCAGATTTTTCATTGTAGTAATCTACTGTTGCTTTCGTTTCATTCGTCATAAGTACTCCTTAGCGCCATGAGAAACATAGTCACTTCATCGAGCCAGTTCTTCCCATCTCAATCAAATTCAAAGTATTCATATTAGGCTCCTTCAGGAATTTCTGCGTTTTTCGAGCCGTCATCATCGCAAACCGCTTTCCGTTTCTATGTACACCACGAATCATTCAGGTTCTTTCAGATCATAAGATAAGTCAGTTCTGATACCGGATGAGGTATGATTCACCAGACATTAAGCCAGGGCTGTCATTCATAAACCAGCAAATTCCCATTCAGTCTTGTTTTCAGCAGCATCATAGATTAAATCATCGCAATGCCTGCATACGTACTTCATCATAATGCATTTGGCCCTTTCGGTTCACTGGCAGAATATCAGAACTTATTATAACAGAACCCAGTGTAACGATGAAGCAGGAGACTCAATTATATTGTCAGAATGCAAATATTTATTCTATCAAGCAAGGTGTCTAATATACATGCGTTATTTATCTCAAACAGATAGCTTATATACAACAATCCCCGATCCTTTCCAGACCGGGGATTGTTACTCTCTATTAATTACCTTCCATCCTTTTCCACAAGCTTCAGCAGCCTGCAGGCAAGGTATGCATATACCAGGATAAACACAATCAGCCAGAACCAGCACGTCCAGTATGCTGATACACCTGATGTTGTACCGCTTGTAAACAGCCCTTCAAACCAGCCATGCACCTTCTCTGCACCGGTGATATCCAGCACTGCTTCATAGCCCCACTTGCTTAATGTCAGTCTTGCAATCTCCTTGGACATCCCTTCAAGCGGGAAAATCAATCCAGCAAATACAAGCTGGAAGATCAGGGCAAACGGCATGATGTACATGGCCCTGACCGGTGTTTTCACAATGGAGGAAATCAGGATGGCCAGAGCATCCGCTGCCAGTATGGTTAAGAAGAATGTCACTGCCACAGCAAGCAGATTAGTAACCGGGCTTCCTGATAAAGACTGGAAGTTGTTCCAGTACCTTAACATGGTAACACCTACAACACAGACAGTTTCAATGGCACAGATGATCATCTCAAACAGCATGTGCCCGGCAATGTAGGATGACAAGAACATGCCTGAACGGTATTCATGCTTGATGATGTCACGCTCCTTGCAGATGGAGGTGATGCTGTTGAATAAGCCATCCATAAGCATGCACAGATGATCGTAAATGCCCATCTCTTGGTTTCAGCCGCATTCTTGAATACGGCATCATCTGTCACATACACTATCAGCAGCGGGATCAGCACCGCCCCGATCAGTGATTTCCAGCCGGCTTCGTTCATATACCCGCGCCGGCATTTGCCAAAGTAAATCCTTACCTGTTCCCATTTTGATGCGTAATTCATTCCTTACCCCCAAATCGATTGATATATGTATCCGGATCTTCTTCAATTTTCCTGACGATCAGTTCAATGGAATCCACTTCGAAGAACTTCAGAGCATCTTCAATGCTGCCATAGAAGGCAAGCCTGCCGGCATTGTCTTCCTCGCTTTTTGCCAGCACAACCACCTTGTCAAACAGTTCGCTTGTTCGATCAGGTGAATGGGAGATAACAAGTACCATCTTCCCGTCATCGGCAATCAGCCGTAACGTGTCCATCAGCTTTCTTGCCTGGTTGCCGTCTAATCCGGAATCAGGCTCATCCAGGAAGAAGACAGCCGGGTTGGAAATGTATTCCACACCGATGCTCAGCCGTTTCCGCTGGCCGCCGCTGAGTTTGGAGACAAGCGTCTTCTTCTCCTTCTGCAGATCCAGCTTGTTCAGGATTTCCGTAATCCGGCGGTTGACGAGTCTCTGGTCATTGACGAATTCCCGAGGCAGTTTTAACTGGGCAGCGCTGGCCAGCGTCATATACACGGTTTCATTATCCCGTAACAGGTCAAACTGAGGTACATAGCCGATCATATGCTTGACCTTGTCAAAGCTTGTATACAGGTTCTCCTTGCCGAACAGGATGGTCGCATCAGCCTTCTCCGTTCCCATGACAGCGTTGAAGAAGGTTGTCTTGCCGGCCCCGGAACCGCCAAGAATCAATACAAGCTCACCGGGTCTGATATTCAGCTGGATGTCTTTCAGCAGCACCTTCTTTGTACCGGAAGGCCCGTCCGCAATCCTCTGGCGGATGTTGATGTCAAGGGTATCCTCAGCACCGATGTTTGTCCCATACATGGAAAGGCATGTATGGTGGTGTTCTTCCAATGGTGCCTGCCAGAAGATTTTCTTTCCGCATCTGACATAGTGCCTGTCATCCTTGAGGACACAGTCACCATGATTGAGGATCGCAGTCTTCTGCAGAAGGTTGTTGTTGAAATAGACTTCTTCATCATCCTGCGGGATGACGCCCGGTTCCCCGGCCAGGCTTCTTTCAAACGTCAATCCGTCAGGAAAGGATGTGCCATCGGCATCACAGCAGTTCCATTCCGTATCCTTCTGGTCCATGACGCTGAACACATATACTTCATCATTGAGGACGATGACATCTTCATTCTTCAGGTAATACTTCTTCTCCGGTTTCAGTTTACCACCGTTGAATCTGCGGGTATCTTCCGATTCCATGCAGGTGAAGTAATATCCACGTACATCCTTTAAGAACCGGTCTTTGTCTTCATGCAGAAGGACATCTTCAAGAAGGTCAATGACAGATACGCCTTCCTCAGCAATCCTGAACAGGTAAGGCTGGATTTCCTGAGCATCAAGAGATTCACTCTTCTCCAGCTGCTCGACAACCTTGTCCTTTACGTTTTTCAGAAAGCCTTTTACCATCCGGCCGCCGGCAACGATTTTCTGACCGCCTGCCTGCAGGCTTTCTTTTGTCACGATAGGCTTTTTCTCAGTCCTTTCAGACAGGTTCCAGCCGCAGCCTGGACAATACTTCGGCCTGCCGATAATCAGTTTGCCGCACTGTTCGCACTTCATGATCCGTCACTGTCCTTTCTCTTAGCCAAATCTTCCTTAAAAAATAATCTTCAAAATTCTATCATAGGAACCATAGCCCTTCAAGGCTTCCTGACAGGACAGTTCCATTGGAAGAACAGGGCCGGCAGGATGCTTCTGAGGTTTTCCGATGCTGAAAACATTTGATAAATCGAAGTTCTGAAAGAGACGGATGTTGATGTGATCGTTGAAGAGTCCTGTA
>JAFWCP010000317.1 GCA_017536845.1 Solobacterium sp.
GATCACCGTATACAGGATCGTATCCATCGGAGCGTTCTTGGCCCGGTTGTAATGGATGCCGAACAGGTTCCAGTCATAGACCAGAAGCAGGCAGGCACAAGCCGTAAAGGCATACATCAATGAGATGTCGTCCTGCATGACAACCGTATTCAGCAGCCGGGCTGCAAACGGTATGGCAATGATCATCGCCAGGGTGATCACAACTCTTTTCATTGAGAGTGAAGACATGGTATGAACAGACATTGGAACTCCTTTTTCATCTTTCACACAATACGGATGGTTCCGGAAGGAAAAACATCCGCAGACAATCATACAGGATTTCCTCTGACTTGTCATGTTCGGGAAGAAAAATCCGGAAAAACAGTGTTTTTGCCGGAAAAACGGTGTTCAATTCTTAAATTTTGCCTGCCGGTGTTGTAAGGACTTGACAAATCCTTTTATTGTAGTCTGCGAAACCGAGGAGGTATGTATGAACCAGATCAAGGAAATGGATTACCGTTCGCAGTGCAGCATGCTGAGGTATATCGGCGAGGTGTACCAGCGGGCAAAGAAGCGGCTGGACCTGGCCGACTATGAAAACACCGTTATGGAAAAGACGGCGCTCTATGAATCGGACAGTGCGTTTGTCTTCCTGATTGACCGGACCCTGCAGGACTGTTCCAAAGATACGCGGCTGATCATCCGCAATGAGTATCTGAGCTTTTCCTACAAGGAGTGGTATCGGGGTTTTTACAGTGAAAGCACATTTTATCGTCTCAAACGTAAAGCAGTTCATGAATTCATTGATTGCCTTAATATGTAATTGATGATAGAATTTTAGCAGTTAAAACCGTTTCCTACATATGATTGAAAGCGCTGTCATCGCCTCTTTCGCCAAAAACCATGACGCAGCGCGTGATTTTGCATGGAAACGGAATCAGCCTAAAAAGCATGAGGAGGTAAATAAAATGCTCAAAGGTATTGCTGCTTCACAAGGCATCGCGATTGCAAAAGTCTATAAGCTTGAACAGCCGGTTCTCGAAATCGTCAGAAAAGACGCCAACCCGGAAGAAGAGCTTGCAAAACTGGATGCCGCATTCAAAAAGACAGTAGAAGACATCGAAAAAATCAAGGAAGTTGCTTCAAAGAGCCTTGCAGCAGAGGAACTCGCTGTATTTGATGCGCACCTGATGATGGCCAATGACCCGGAACTGCGCGGCCAGATCGAAGAAAGCATCAAGAATGACGCTGTAAACGCTGAATTTGCGACCGACCAGGTTGCCGGCATGATGGTTTCGATTTTCGAATCCATGGAAGATGCTTACATGAGAGAAAGAGCAGCCGACATCAAGGACGTCACATTCCGTCTGAAGTGCAACCTCTGCGGCAAGCAGATCCCGAACCTTGCAACCATCGATTCCCCGGTTGTCATCGTTGCCAAGGATCTCACACCTTCCGATACAGGCTCCCTGAACAAGGAATTCGCCAAGGGCTTTGCGACGGAAATCGGCGGCCGTACCAGCCATTCCGCCATTATGGCAAGATCCCTTGAAATTCCGGCAGTTGTCGGCGTTACCGGCATCCTGGAAGCAGCCAAGGAAGGCGATGAAGTCATTCTCGACGCCATCAACGGCGAAGTCATCCTGAACCCGACAGCTGAGCAGATTGCCGAATACACAAAGATCGGCGAAGACTTCAAGGCTGAAAAGGAAGCGCTCAAGGCCATGAAGGACCAGCCGTCCATCTCCACTGACGGCCACAAGGTCCTGCTGGTCGGCAACATCGGTTCCCCGGCGGATGTCGAAGGCGTCAATGCCAACGGCGGCGAAGGCGTAGGCCTCTTCAGAACAGAATTCCTGTATATGAAGAGCGAAGACTGGCCCGATGAAGAGACACAGTACCAGGCTTACAAGGCTGTTCTGGAAGGCATGAACGGCAAGCCGGTAGTCATCCGTACACTGGATATCGGCGGCGACAAGAAGCTGAAGTACCATACATTCGATGAAGAAATGAACCCGTTCCTGGGCGTCCGTGCTGTCCGTTTCTGCCTGATCAGAAAGGATATCTTCCGCACCCAGCTGAGAGCCCTGCTGAGAGCTTCCGCTTTCGGTCATCTGTGCATCATGTTCCCGATGATCGCAACCATGGGCGAATTCACAGAAGCAAAGCAGGTCTACAACGAAGAGCGTGAAAAGCTCATCGCTGAAGGCATCGCCGTAGGTGAAAAGGTTGAAGTCGGCTGCATGATCGAAATCCCGGCAGCAGCGGTTCTGGCAGATAAGCTCTCCAAGGAAGCAGACTTCTTCTCCATCGGTACAAACGACCTGATCCAGTACTCCATGGCAGCTGACAGAATGAGCCAGCCGGTATCCTATCTGTACCAGCCGCTCAACC
>JAFWCP010000318.1 GCA_017536845.1 Solobacterium sp.
GGTCACATACATCTTGCTCTTGTCAAAGCCGATCCATTCCGGGGAGGTCAGGAATTCCCAGGCCCACGGGATGGCTTCTTCCTTGAAGTAGTCACCGATGGAGAAGTTGCCGAGCATTTCAAAGAATGTGTGGTGACGGGCTGTCTTGCCGACATTTTCGATATCGTTGGTACGAATCGACTTCTGGGCATTCGCAATGCGCGGGCACTGCGGCTTTTCCGTCCCGTCAAAGTACTTCTTCAGCGGGGCAACGCCGGCGTTGATCCACAGCAGGGTCGGATCGTTGTGCGGAATCAGGGATGCACTCGGGAAAATCATGCTCCCCTTGGATGCGAAGAAATCCAGGAACATCTGCCGGATTTCATCGGAACTTAACTGTTTCTGTGCCATGTTTTTTTCCTCCTGGAATAAAAAATTCCTGCTCACATGAGCAGGAACGAATGACCGCGGTACCATCCTGTTTCGCATGCAGTGCATGCGCGCTTAATTATTCCTTAACGCAGAATCACGGCGGGGATTGGCCGCTCTCCGAAGGAGCTTCACATTTCCCTGTCCGGAAACTTGCACCGGCCGTTTCCTCTCTTCAGGCACAGGATGAAATGCTACTTATCTTCATCACGGATTTATTCGTATGTTATCACAATTGCTGCGGTAAGAAAAGAAAAACTTTACATGGCAAACGGATCGCTGAAAGCGGCAATGATCTTCTCTTTCAGGGTTGTATTCCGGCGGTGTCTTTCCAGTGTTTCCACGCCTTTCAGGAAGGCTCCTGCCTCCCCCAGAAGCACCAGTGACTGCCGGGCCCGGGTTACCCCGGTATAGATCAGATTGCGCTGCAGCATGATGCTGTGCTGCCAGGTGACGGGCATGACGACAATTGGGTATTCACTGCCCTGCGACTTGTGAATGGAGATGCAGTAGGCCAGCGTGATGTTGTTGAAGGTATCCGGGGTGTATTCCACATAGATGCCGTCGAAATTGACGACGATGACCGGTTTTCTGTTTTCTGTTTCCGAAGCGTATTCAATCGTTTCGAGAATCCCGATGTCGCCGTTATAGACATCATCATCCGGCTGGTTCTTCAGCTGCAGGATCTTGTCCCCTTCCCGGAAGGTCAGATAGCCGTGCTTCAATTCGCGCTTGCGGCGGGACGGGCCGTTGAAGCATTCCTGCAGGGCGTTGTTGAGCACGTCGATGCCGGCCTTGCCGTTATACATCGGGGCAATGACCTGTACATCATTCATCTCATAGCCTTTATCAAGGGCCGACTGCACAACCGTCAGGACCTGGTCCCGGATCGTGCCGGTCCGGTTTTCCAGAAAGACAACATCATTGTGATAGCGGGCAAAATCGACATCCCCGTTATGGATATCATGGGCCAGACTGATGACATCACTGCCCTCTTTCTGCCGGTAGATATGGTTCAAGCGGGCCAGCGGGAACATGTCTGCCGCGATCAGATCCCGCAGCACACTGCCCGGGGAAACCGACGGCAATTGACCTCATCACCGATGATGCAGATCTTGCGGACATGCCGGCAGGCTTTCAGCAGGTTGTAAAACAGCCAGTCATCAACCATGGAAAACTCATCGACGATAAGCAGATCCGTCATGACCGGATCCTCTTCATTCTTGCCGAAGGTATTGGTTTCCAGATCCCAGCGCAGCAGTGAATGCACGGTAAATGTTTCGGTTTCCGTCAGTTCGGAAAGCCGCTTGGCAGCCCGGCCGGTCGGTGCGGCACAGACGATGGTGCTGCCCGGATACAGCATCCGGTACAGGTCAACCATGGCCCTGACCACCGTGGTCTTTCCGGTGCCCGGTCCGCCGGTCAGAATGACAAACGGATCCGTGAAGAACTGCTCAATGGCGCTGATCTGGTCTTCATCGTAGGTAATGCCGAGCTCCTTCTGCATCTGGTCGAGATATTCATGCAGAAGGTTCGGATCAACCGGTTCGCTGTCCTGGTACGGGAAGCCGGCCAGAAAGGAACTGATGCCGGTTTCCGCTTCATGCTGGGTCACGGGATAAATACGGTTCTCCTCCCGGACCAGCTGATGATGCAGCAGTGTTTCCTGCAGCAGACCCTCAAAATCAGCGTCGATATCAGGCGTTTCCTTGCGGAAGCGTTCTTCCAATAGTTCGATATCTGCCCAGCTGTCACCCCGGGCCACACAGAGATCCATGCACAGCGAAATCAGCAGCGCATACAGCCGCCGTTCGTCATCCTTTGCAAAGCCCAGGCTCATGGCCATCGCATCGGCAGTCTTGAAACCGAAGCCGTCACATTCCTCAATGACCCGGTACGGATTTTCCTTCAGTTTGCTGAGGGCTTCCTAGCCATAGGCCCGGTTCAGCCGGATCAGGTTGCGGATGCCGACGCCGTGGACATTGAGAAAACAGACCAGTTCGCTCATGCCGTCTTCTTCTGCCCGGATCCCGTCATAGATGACTTTTGCCTTATCGGCAGACAGTCCCGGGACAGTATAGAGAACCTGATCATCCTCACGGATCAGCTGCAGGCAGTCTTCGCCCAGCAGGTCCACGATCTTTTCGGCAGTCTTGCGGCCGATGCCGGCAAACTGCACCCCGGACAGGTATCGGATCACACCTTCCCGCTCTTCCGGCAGCTGCTTTTCCAGGGAACTGATCTGAAACTGCATGCCGTAGCGCGGATGCTCCCCGTACTGGCCGGTAAACCGGTAAAGAATATCCGGTTCCACTTCCGGAATGATCCCGGTCGCCGTTATGGTCTTTTCCTGGGTATCGTTGATCCGAATGCGCAGAACGGTATAAAAAGTCGCATCATTGCGGTAGACAATGTATGTGACTTTGCCGGTAAAAGCAGATTGGGGTTCTGCTCCTTGCCCTGGAAATTGCCGGTCTGCGCGACGGTCAGAATGACCTTCCTTTTCTCA
>JAFWCP010000319.1 GCA_017536845.1 Solobacterium sp.
CTGGTGCCGTAGCGGATCAGCCCCGACATCGTCACCGTGTTGTATTCCCGGAGCAGGATTTCGTACGACCAGCTTGCCAGCACGAAGATGCCGGTGCCGATGACAGCCGTCAGGATTTCCAGCGGCACCCGGTCGACATAGTTCAGGCTGATGCCGTCCACCCCATCCTTGTGGCCGGTGCCGGCAAACAGGAAGACGACGTCGAAAATCAGCAGCACGGCAAAAACAACCGCATAGACAAGCCACTTTTCGCCCACCGCCTGCACATAGCTGAAGGTATTGTAGCCGCGCCGGAATACATCATCCACTTCCATGGTCTGGCCCAGGGCATAGTCCACCGTATAGATGGTGCGGCTGTACTGCGGTACCTGGCTGTAGAAGAAATCCGCTTCGGCCGCGCAGAAATAGAAGGTGCCTTTGTAAATCGGCGTCTCGTACACCCGGTTCTGATAGACGATCTCTTCCTCGTCAAAGTAGTTGCGGATGGTTACGGACAGGTTTGTCTGCGAGGCGCTGTAAGTGGCTTCCACCGCTGCCGCGTCGCCGGTTTCAAACATCAGCTGCGCTGCCGCGAAGGCGGTATTCTTCATATCCTGCTTGCAGGCTTCTGTCTGCACATAGGTGTAGACGCCGTCAAACACGTTGTTGCGCAGCAGATACTGCGTCGCGACAGCGGAGATGACGATGCCGCTGACCAGGAAGGCAAACAGGATGAAGAGAAAGACTTTCGCAACCAGCTTATAGTACAGCCTGGTCCGTCCTTGTTCCATTCACGCCCTCCATCTTATATCCATGGCCCCAGACCACCTTGATGTACTTGGGGTTGGAAGGATCAATTTCGATCTTTTCGCGCAGATGCCGAATGTGCACCGCTACCGTATTCTCGTTGCCGATCGGGTGGCCCTTCCATACCTTCTCATAGATCTCCGCGCTGGAGAACACCACGCCGGGATTCTCCATCAGCAGTTTGATGATGCCGTATTCCATCGGCGTCAGCGGTACGGTTTCCCCGTCTACCGTGACGATTTTGGAAGTGTCATCCAGAACGATGGAACCGATGGTGAGCTGGTCCGGCTTGCGGTCCGCCCCGCCCAGCTTCATGTAGCGGCGCAGCTGGGAGTTGATGCGGGCAATCAGTTCCTCCGGGTTGAAAGGTTTGGTGACATAGTCATCCGCGCCGATGTCGAGGCCGTTGATCTTGTCGGTGTCCTCGCTCTTGGCGGTCAGTAAAATGACGGGAATATTGGAAAATTCACGAATGTGCCGGGTGGCCTCGATGCCGTCCATGCCGGGCATCATGATATCCATCAGCACCAGATCCACGCTGCGCCTGGTCACGATATCCAGGGCCTGCTTTCCGTTATGTGCTTCCAGCACTTCATGTTCGGTGCCGGAAAGATAAATCTTCAATGCCGTGCAGATGTCACGATCATCATCCGCAATCAGAATCACAGCCATAGAGAAAACATCCTCCTTCTTCCCATTATTGTACACGAGATACCGGCCTTCCATGCCGGAATTGTCATTAAGTTTTCCTTAACCGGCCATGCCGCAGGATGGAAAAGGGGCCGATGGCCGGCCCCCTTAAGGAATATTTATTTCTGCCAGTAGAACCGGTCACCGGCCCTTGACATGCAGAGGTCAGTCTGCAGTATCAACGTATTGCCGCCGTCCGTGACCTGGTAATTAATCACCTTGACATCCGAACCGGTATAGCCATAGAAGTCACAGTTCTCAACAATCAGCCTCGTATTGCCGTTGGGCTCATCACAATAGCCTGTGTATGCGCCCATGCCGTCATAATGGTTTTCCAGATAGACGAACGAGTAATCGGTATAGATCACCAGCCGCGGGGCGTAGATGTCATTGGGATCGCCGAGAATGTAAACCTCTTTGGTGGGCATTTCATACTCATAAACACCCGTCAGCTCATTGAACTTTGCCCAGATTTTTTCCGAATCCGCATCCGTCAATGTCCAGCCCTTGCACATCGCGCCGGTAATGTAGTCATAGTAGTAAAGGTTGTCATACTGGTCGGGATAGGTCTTTGCCTCTTCGTCACCGACATAATAGAAGCCCTTGATCATCTTGCCGTTGATGTCATAGCGCACCCATTTGCCTTCGGCGTTGGCGCCTGTTTTCAGGTCATCCTGGAAGAGGTAAGGCATCCAGACTTCCTTGTCAAGTGCCTTGGCCCCGCCGTAAATGCTGTCAAGCCAGTACCAGCCGTCAGATCCCGGGTCATAGATTTCCCTTCCTCTTTCCAGGCCATAGAGGGTATCCCAGATGTTTTTCGGATCACCCTGTACGCCCTGTCTCCTGCCGTCTTCATACCAGTAGTACTTGCCGCCGTCATATTTCCAGACCAGATGGTCCAGGGCGTAGACGGAGGTCAGTGAAAGTGTGGCAGCTGCCGCTGCGGCGATGAATTTTCTGTTCATGTTGTTTCCCCCTTGTTTTCTTCCATTATTCTACAGCCTCCATCCGCGAAAGTCCATGGCAATACGGCGTGCACAAAAAAAAGCGGAATCATCCGCTAATTTGTTTCCTGCCGATCAGAGTTCCTTTTTCCGATCTGCAAGAGCAGCTTCCAGTTTGGCCAGATCTTCGCCTTCAGCGGTTCTGATGAAACGCTCGGCAAGCAGGAAGGCCGACTTCTTGGACAGAGACTCGCTGAGGTATTCAGCCTGGTCAATATTGGAAACATACTGTCTTGTCAGTACGGTTCCGCTGTAACCGATTGTCTCAATCCGGATAAAACCGTTTTCGAGAAGCTTCTTCAGAACTGCCTGAATCGTGTTCTTGTTCAGCTCGGGATGTGCGACGGCGATGTCGTTCTGGGACATCGGTACTTCGCAGTTCCAAAGGATGTTCATAATCGCACTTTCTTTTTTCGTCAATGTTTTCATATTTTCTTCACCCTATCAACAATATATCATAAATGAATCGAATTAGTTAAAGATTTTCCGGATATTTTTATACAACTAAATAATTTTGTATGGATTATGCCGGCCAAAATCCTGTTTTTTATAATTCAACGTGACCAAATTATACTTGACAGTGAAAAGTTCCGAGCCATAGTTGGAACGGAATGTTTAACGTAATAGTCATGTATTCTGCCGTATTTGCCTGCAATATCACTAAGATTGTGACACGGTTGTATGC
>JAFWCP010000320.1 GCA_017536845.1 Solobacterium sp.
GACATCATCCAGCGGCATGGAGGAGTACTGCTCGCCCATGGAGAACTTCTTGCCTTCGGCGGTGGAGAAGGTGTAGATCTTCCCTTCTTCCCCTTCGGTAATTCCAATGGTCCATACATCCGCATCCGTGTAGCCTTCGAGCTTCCCGTCCGCTTCGGTGACCGGCGTGCCGGCATTATAGAAGCCTTCATAGTTCTGGCTCAGAACGACGCCGGATGCGCGGTTGTAAACAACAACCTGGTCGCCGTCCTTGAGGTCATCGGGGCTGACAAAGCCAGCAGCTGCCGGTTCGGGTTCAACCTCTTCTTCAATGACGAAGAACTTCTGGGCAAAGGCGCCTTCGGTTGCTTCCGTAATCTTGCCATAGCCGCTCCGGTAGTTCTTTGAAGCATACCACTCGATGTAGACATTCCGGCCTACATTGGTGATGTAGTACGCGTCTTCGGTACCTGCCTCACCGATGGTCCAGTCAGTGTTGACATCATCCAGCGGCATTGAGGAGTACTGTTCACCCATAGAGAGCTTCTTGCCTTCGGCAGTGGCAAAGGTATAGTACACACTGCCGTCTTCATTGGTGCTGATGTTCACGGTCCAGATTTCGGTCTCGCCGAATCCGGTCAGAACACCGTCGTTCATTGTGACAGCGATTCCTTTATTATAGAAGCCGTCATATTCCTGGCTTAAGGCCATACCTGATTCAGGGTTGTAGATGACAACCTTGTCGCCGTCCTTGAGGTCGACGGCTGCCGCAGGCACGGCTGTTCCGGTTTCTTCCGCGGCCACCCGCACCGGCAGGCCGCCGATGCTCATGAACAGCGCAAGAAGAGTGCAGAACAGACACTTTAAGAATTTATGCATGCACACATTCCTCCTAATTTACAGTTAAATCTATTTTAGCATAAAGCGCTTTCATGGGATGATCAAGAAACCTCTCTGATTCACACTTCCCATGGAGAAGACAAAGATGCTTTTTCTAGTGACGCTTATGACATGTTGTTCTTTTTCATCTGAACATTGTTTCGGCACATCCTGAGTTTTGAAAAATACGTCCTCATTTACAGCAAACATTGCAGATTGCGGACTTTCTTACGCCGGAAGAGGTTCCATCTTCTCTGATATTCCTGCTAAAATAAAGCCTAAACAGAAAGGAGCAGAATGTGCGTATGTTCAGAACAATCAGATTACTTCTGGCAGTTTTCACAACAGCTTGCCTGATTCGGCCGGCAACGGTCCAGGCCTCATCAGCTCCTCCACTGCCTCTTTACGGTTCCGGCGTGACAGTGCTGAGTGCTGTCAACAGCAGTACCAACGGCTGGGTTTCCGACGGCGGACAACAATACTGGTATGAAAACGGCGTCAGGCAGGGTGTCAAGGGCGACCCGAAAAACATCACTGACAATGTTTACGGCGAAGAAAGAGGCAGGGAGATCTATGACCCCGGCACCAATGCCTGGTACTGGCTGGATGCCAACAACGGCGGTGCCAAAGCCGTAAACAAAGATGTCTGGCTTCCTTATTTATTTCAAACCGACCTGAAGACCGGCCAGAATCCGGAAGGCAAATGGGTCAGGTACGACGCCAAAGGTTCCATGGCCAAAGGCATCCAGTATTTTGATGGATCCTGGTATGCTTTTGATGAGAAAACCGGCGCCATGATCAAGGGCTGGAAGAAGACGGCTTCCGGCAACTACGCCTTCTACGGCCTGTCGACCGGCAAGCTGAAGGAAGCGGATTTCACCTATCAGAACATCATGTACAAGATTGATGCCGCCACCGCGCACGTCTACTACACGATGCCGCTCAACGTCCCGTATTATAACCAGAGGGATTCCCGCTGGGCCTGGTCCTATATCGGCGGCTATCCCATCTGCCAGTCCGGCTGTGTCTGCTGCACGGCTGCTTCCTTAATCAATTTCTACACAGGCCTTTCCCTGACCCCGGTGGATACAGGCAAGATGTTCAACGCCTGGGGATGCTACAACACGGGCGGATATCATGGCACCAATGCCAAGGTATGGCGCCAGGTTGCGAAGAAGTACGGCCTGACGTATGAGAATTTCATGACGCTTTCGGATGTCAAGGCGGCCCTGCGTAAAGGCAACATGGTTGCCGCAGCCGTCGGCCCGGGCCGGTTTGTCTATGCCGGCACGCATTCGCTGCTGCTTTTCGGCCTGGATGCCAATAACCGTACCTACGTCTATGACCCGTATGAGAAGTCGCTTTCCGGCTGGTATTCGGTCGATTATATCTGGGGCCAGCGTTCCAGCGACCCCGGCGACCTGCTGGACGGCGGTCCGTTCTTCGCCTTGGGGCTGTTTGAATTCGATCAATAATGCATTGAAAAAGGAGATTTTCGTCTCCTTTTTATTGTCTTCGAATTCTTTGAAAGGCCTTGATCAGAATCAGGATGCTGAAGAAGACGGCGGCAAGCAGGGTTACGCAGCCCATCAGGAAACCAAAGACCATGCTGGCTTCATCATCCGCAATCAGGAAGGCCAGTGACGGTACCAGCATCACAAACGACATGATCAGCCGGGTGAGGTCGATCGCCACATTCCGTCGCAGGGTGATATGCAGAAACAGGGCCGTAAACAGGCTGATCACGATAAACGGCGCCGCGGAAGGATCCCGCCAGCGGCCAAACACTGCCGCCAGGGCGTACAGGACGGTCAGAAGAATCATGCCTTTCTGAGAAAGCGGCTTCACCCCGACCTTATCATCCAGGTACTCACGCAGTTCCTGATAACCTTTCTGGTCTTTATAGTTCCGGTAAAAATCCGCTTCCTTCACCTTATTGCGGAGGACCTGGTACTGGGCATCGTTGAGCGAACGGTGCTTCAGAAGGTCGTACAGGGTCTGCGGGTCAGGAAGTTTTTCCTGATAGACCAGGATATTCTTCAGCATCTCTTCTTCGCGGAAAGCGGCATATGCCTGTTGAGCCCGGCGGTCGGCATC
>JAFWCP010000321.1 GCA_017536845.1 Solobacterium sp.
GCGGCAGGGTATCCCTGGCGATGGCATTCTGCAGACGCCGCAGCTGGGCCTGGGCATAATGGCCGAAGGAAGCGGCAGCCCGCTTTGACAGGAACAGATGCCGGCTGTCCCTTAACAGCCTGCCAGCTTCGTTCATGCACAGATACCGGTCATCATCAAGGCCTAGCATTTCAATCATATTGGGGTTGCAGTCAAGAAACAGCCGCACCGCCTTCATGAAGGAATAGATGACGGTATCGGTCTGACAATCTTCATACTGGTCAAAGGATGTTAATCCCAGCAGGTCAGAGCGGCTGTTGAAGGCAATCCCGCGCAGGTCAATGTCACTGCCCTGCCGCTGCGTCCCATAGCCATGGCTGCCCGATACCCCCAGCAGGATGATCCTTTTTCCCAGCCGGGGATGGGTTTTCAGAAAAGCATATTCTTCCTTGTCAGGAATTCCGGCAAAATCCATAGCCTCCTCCTTTGTTCAATACTGGCCAGGGAAGTTTTCCATTGGCAATGCCAGCCGCACGCCCCGGTCATAGGCAGCCAGCGCCGCCCGGTGGTCTTCGGCAAATAACGCCGGCCTTTCGTCTTCTGCAAACCAGCGCAGTTCCAGCGATTCTTCATCCACCCGCACTGTCCCGGCTTTGACCCTTGCCGTAAAATACGCGCCAAGGGTATGGGCCGCGTCCCCATTGGGCCAGACCATCTGATAGTTGTGATAGATGCCGAGAAAAGACGTCAGTTCCACCTGCAGCCCGGTTTCTTCTTCCGCTTCCCGCACAGCCGCCTGGGCATAGGTTTCTTCCTGTTCCAGCAGGCCGCCGACCAGTCCCCAGCAGCCGTTGTCGCTGCGTCTTTGAAACAGGATTTTATCATCTTTTTCAATCAGCACGCCGGCACAGTTGAGTATGATGCGCCGATGTCCGACAAGCTGCCGCAGTTCCCTGATATAGTCCATTTCTTTACCTCCCCGCAGTCAAGTTCATCTGATATCAATCCAGATGCCGGTATCGTGCATCTGAGAATCCGGCACATTGTGATAAAAGCGCTGTACTTCTTCATTGGAAGCCGTTAAGGCAACCAGCGTCGCGACGCCTTTCTCCTTCAGTTTTGCCCGCAGTTCATTCATCAAAGCCTGGGCTACGCCAAGATGCCGGCAGCTTTTCAGCACGCAGATCCAGTCAAGATACGCCTTTACGGAGCCGTCAAAACGGCTGTACAGCAGGCAGGCGTCAATCCGGCCAACCACCCTGTCATCCAGATAGGCAAGACAGGAAAGCGAGGCGGCAAAGGCAGGATTGTGAAAGCTTTTCCTGACCGTTTCGACATACTCATCATCGATCTCCCAGCCCCAGAAATCCTCTTCCCTGCGCAGCTGCCTTTCAAAGGCGATGACATCCTGTATTCTCTCTTCCGTATATTCCCGGATTTCCATACGTTACCTCTTCAGAGTATAAACAGCATTCAGGGTCATTTCCGCATCCGTCCCCTGATCTTCATAAAGCTGCCGGCTGTAAGGGATCCCTTCGTGCTGCAGGCAGAGGTCAAGGAAACACAGGAAGATGCCCAGATCAATACGGTTGTAATATGCCACTTTGTCAGCCGGCATGATGCCGCGTTTGTCCGGCTTCCTGTAACGGTACACCGACAGGGTTTCTGCATGCTTCACCAGCCAGGGCTGGGTATTGCAGGCGCTTGGCGCAAAGCGGACGATATTGCTGACGTCAGCAATCGGCATGCCCTGCCAGATTTCCGCCAGCGGTTTCCGCTTGCTTTTGAACATGTCCTTGCGGAACTTTGACGTATCGTCAATTTTGTGAACGGCGATCATGATGACAAAAACCAGGTTCATGAATGCCGGTTCGTCAGGTTTTCCGATACCGAACCAAAGCGTGCCGATACTGCGCGATACCAGATACAGGTCAAGCTGTTCGCCAAGATAGCCGATATTGGCAAGATACCCGTCCTTCTTTTCACTGTAAAGCAGGATGCAGTACTCCTGCCCTCTTCGGCACGTTGTTTCTTCTGCCTTTACAATCCTGATTGTCGTCTTGATGTCAGGATACAGGGGGTCAAAGCTTTCATATGCCTTTGTGATTGATTCCAGTTCTTCCGGGGCGATAGTTTGCGTACCGACATTGCGGAACAGATGGAAGGATTTCCGTTTGAAGATCATGTCATACAGTTGGGGGTTCATGGCTTCCTCCTGTCTTATCGACCATTATAGCCGTCATTTGTTTTTTGTGCCATCATCGGGTTTTCGGGCGACGATCAGGTAACGGTGGATCGTACCGGTGATCCTCCCCTTTTCTTCGATCTCCTTCTGCAGAGCAAGCAGTTCTTCAATGCAGTGCTCAACACTGAATCCGGGGAATTCCCATTCGATGATGCGGGCAAACCA